>DYJG01000758.1 GCA_020723225.1 Desulfobacca acetoxidans
TGCCGAAGAGCACGATGAGCCAGGACCAGAACATCCAGATCACCAGAAAGAGCAGGTGGTACAGGGCCCCGTAGATGGCGTTGTAATAGGTGGCCGCGCCCTGGAACCAGGCAAAGATCCATTGGGCCACCTGCCACAGGCTGCCGCCGATGATCCCACCCAGGAGCGCGGAGGTCAGGCGCACGTGGGTGTTGGGCATGACCACATAGATAAAGGTGAAGGCCAGCCACAGGACCCCCAGGGACACCAGGCTGGTGGTGGCGGAATAAAACGCCTGGGGCAGAAACCCGAAGAGCAGGCGGCGGATTTCCGGGTGTCCGATCAGCGCGGTGGAAAAGGAAATGGCCCCGGCCATGAGAATGGGAAAGATCATGAAGATGCTAAGGTAATCGCTGAGCTTGCGGCGCCAGGGCCGGGTCTGGGAGACCTTCCAGGTCTCGTTGAAGGCCTGCTCCACGTTGGTCATCACAATCACTAGGGCCAAGAGCAGGACCACCACCCCGAAGACTCCCAGGGAGGTCACCTGCGTTTTTTCTATGTATTGGAAAATCTGGGCCGCGAACTCCTTGGACCCCGGGGCCAGGCGTTCCAGGAGATGCCCCGCCAGCAGGCGCTGAATCCCCAGCCCTTTGAGAATGGCAAAAAGGAGGGCCAACAAAGGGATGATGGCCAGAACGGTGGAATAGGCCAGGGCCGAGGCCCGGACCAGAGAGCTTTTTTGGAACAGGCCCCGGCCGGCCAGGGCCAGGACCCGCAGCAGCTTGATGGGCAGCAGGCCCGCCGGGCTCCGGTCTTCATCCCGCCACAGGGAGCCGGAGAAAAATTCCCGGAGTTGTTGCATAGGGTTGGCCATTTTCTTTCAGTTATCGACCCTTTTGCAAAAGTCTTTCCTCTGCGTATCTTTTCTCTGCGCTCTCTGCGTCTCTGCGGTAAATAAACCCGGGGGTTCACCGCAGAGACGCAGAGGACGCAGAGAAAGCGCAGAGAGATTTAACTTGTAACTCAAAAACTAACCCGGTACAAAATCTCCTTCAGTCTCCCCTTGATCTCCTTTAACCGCGGCAGGGCCGGCAGTTCCGGCAGTTCTTCGGCGCCGAGTTTCCGGCGCTTAAAGCGCATGCGGGTGGAAAGTTCCTCCCGTTCCACTGAGAAGAGGGCCCCGGAAATGACCTCCT
>DYJG01000759.1 GCA_020723225.1 Desulfobacca acetoxidans
ATCAACAAGGGCGCGCTGGCCCGGATCATTGAGCTCACCACCTGGATCGACGGGGAGTACCTCACCACCTACCGGGCCGACGGCCTGATCATCGCCACCCCCACCGGCTCCACCGCGTATACGCTCTCCGCCGGGGGGCCCATCGTTTATCCCACTCTGCGCCACGTCCTGCTGCTGCCCATCTGCCCCCACACCCTGAGCATGCGGCCCATTATCCTGCCGGAGACAGTGACCCTGGAGGTCACCCTGGACCCGAAGGCCGAGGACGTCTATCTCACCGTGGACGGCCAGGTGGGCCAGGAGTTGCTGCCCGGCGACCGGGTGGAGGTGAAGTGCGCGGCCCACCACCTGAAGCTGATCAAGTCCCCACGGCGCAGCCACTTTGAGATTTTGCGGGCCAAACTGGGGTGGGGCGAAGTGCGGGCGCCTAATTTCCAGGCTTAAAAGGATTTCACCACAGAGGCACAGAGGACACAGAGATTCACAGAGAAAGGAATCTTTTTATTTTTGGCGCTTTCAGCGCCAAAAATAAAAAAATCTTTTTCCCTCTGTGATCCTCTGTGCTCTCTGTGTCTCTGTGGTAAAATCTTTTTATGACCGAACCGATTCAGGAATTCCCCATCCGCCGCTACCGCCGGGGGCAGGTATCCGAACTCACCGACCGGGTGGCCGTGGAGGAGCCGCTGGAGCTCCGGCTTGCCGGCGAGCCTTTCCAGGTCTTGATGCGCCTGCCCGGAATGGAAAAGGAACTGGCCATCGGTTTTTTGTATACCGAAGGCATTATCCGCAATCTAGCCGAGATCACCACCCTGCATTTCTGCGGCACGGCCACCGATCCTTTGCTGCCCCCCAACGTGGTGGATATCGTGCTGACCGACGCGGCCCAAGCCCGCACCGGCAGGCGCCGCCTGGAAGTGGCCTATTCCAGTTGCAGCCTCTGCGCCAAGGAGGCGGTGGCGGAAATCCGCCACAAGATGGAGCCGGTGGAGAGCGACCTGGCCATTGACTGCCCTACCCTGCTGGCCCTGCTGGAACGCCTGGACAGCTCCCAGAGGGTTTATCAGGAGACCGGCGGCACCCACGGCGTGGCCCTGGCTGCGCCGGACGGCCAAGTTTTCATAATGGCCGAAGACATCGGCCGCCACAACGCCATGGATAAGGTCATAGGCCGGGC
>DYJG01000760.1 GCA_020723225.1 Desulfobacca acetoxidans
GGCGCCGGAAGACCTGGCCGGAAGACCTGGCCATCGCCCGGGCCTTGGGCCGGCGGGTGGCGGAGGTGGCCAGGAAGTTGCGGGGATGATTGGCAATGAGCGGTGAGCGGGGGCCAGGGGCCAGGGGCCAGTAATCAGTGATCCGTGGTCAGTGGTCAGAAAAGGGGAAATTATCCTATCAATTCATTTTGACTGCTTAATGCTTATTGCCTAAAATCACAGTAAAAAGGCATTAAACCGTAGGGGCGGACCTTGTGTTCGCCTCTGGGCGCTGGGCGGATACAAGATTCGCCCCTACTCCAACTTAGGAGACGGACATGGCCAAAATTGAGCAACTAAAGGCTGAAGCCAGGGAAGCGGCCACGTTAAGGGGCCACGAGTTGGGAAGATTTAAGGAATCGGTCATTACCCCGGAGACTAAAGGCAAAGGCGCCGAACGGCCGGGGTGGGTGGCGGTCTGCGAGGTCTGCGCGGCCCTGGTGGTGGTGGACCCGGCTCCTTTGCCCGGAGAACCCGAGATTCTAGGCGAGGGCGTCAACCGGGACTGCTCGGGCATCGAGCAGGAGTGGCACGAGACGGCCTGAAAAGATTACCTCACGCAAAGGCGCAAAGGCGCAAAGAAAGACGCAGATATTTCAAGATGAAAGATGTGTCTTGCGCGCCGCAGTAGCTTAAGAAACCCACATGATGATGCGGGGGTGATGTTGCCGGTTGATTCTTTAATTTCAAAAGGCCGGCTTTCAGTCGCCACTACCTGCGAGTCCGGCAAATTCCCAAAATCAGACTAACGGTCCCAACTGATTTCCCTTCCAATATTCAAACCTTTAACGATAAAAAAGATCGCCCGCCCTCATTTAATCCTTTGGGGGACCGTGTCCCGGTCTGTAAAATGGGGAAGCGGACGCGGCAGGTGAATCTCGATGGAGGTAGAATCTTATGCAGTCGGGAAGACAGACGCACGGCCAAGGGAGCAGAAGAGTGCAACCGGGTTTGCACCGCAACGGGAGAAGAATGGTCTTCCTGGCCCTTCTGGTCTTGCTGTTCCTGGCCGGAGTCCGGGCCGGCGAATGCGCAAGCAAACCGGAGGCCGCGGCCAAGGCTGCTTTTGATCCCTCCAAGCACTTCACCATCCAAAAGATCGAGCCCAACCCCGCGCTGGAGCAGATCCG
>DYJG01000761.1 GCA_020723225.1 Desulfobacca acetoxidans
AATAAACATCAGCAAAAAAATCAGGGGTGGAAAAAACATGATTTCCCTCTCTCAGTAATCCAGGCAGTAGGTCCGGATTTTCAAGTCCAATTCCTCCTGGGAAATGCCCAAAATATCCCGGGCCTGGACCCGGTCCCCGGCCACCTTTTGCAGGGTCCGCCGGATCAGTTCCTTTTCCAGGTCCGGCCAGGTCGCGGCCGCCTCTTCCCCGGCCCGGGGCCGGGAGGCAAACATTTGCATGGCCGCGGGCAACTCCTTCAGGGTCAGGGTCTCCGTTTGACAGAGGATGACTCCCCGCTCCAGCACGTTTTCCAGTTCCCGGATGTTGCCGGGCCAGGTGTAGCCCTGAAAGGCGTCAATCACTTCCGGGGCCAGCGCCTTGATTTCCTTGCGATGCTTTTGGCTATGGCGCTTCAGGAAGTGGGTGGCCAATAACGGCAGATCCTCCCGCCTCTCCCTAAGCGGCGGCAAGATGACGGGAAAGACGTTCAGGCGGTAATACAGGTCTTCCCGAAAGCGCCCGGAGCGCGCCTCTGCTTCCAGGTCCCGGTTGGTGGCGGCGATGATGCGCACGTCCACCTTCCGGGTGCGGCTGCTTCCCAGGGGCTCAAACTCCCGGGTCTGGAGGACTCTCAGGATCTTGGCCTGGGTGGGCAGGCTGAGTTCCCCCACCTCGTCCAGAAAGAGGGTGCCCTGATGCGCCAGCAGGAACCGTCCTTCCTTCCGGCCCGCGGCCCCGGTGAAGGCCCCCTTTTCATGGCCGAAGAGTTCGCTCTCCAGCAGGGGCTCCGGCAGGGCCGCGCAATTGACCACCACCAGGGGCCTATCCGCCCGGAGGCTGTTGTCGTGGATGGCCCGGGCCGCCAGTTCTTTGCCGGTTCCGGTCTCCCCCAGCAGAAGCACCGTGGTGTCCGCGGACGCCACCAATTCCAGGAGGCGCATTACCTCCCGGATACTGGCGGATACGCCTGCAACTCCGGGAAAGACAAACCCCAATTTATCGCCTCGCGCGCCGCTGAAAACCATGCACCACCCCATGGCAACGGCAGGCGGTGGCCACTAAAATCTTTCCTTCCCACCCGGCCACATCCCGGGCCAGGGCCAGCACCTGCTCCGGAGAAAAGCCCCCCACTCCCGGGGCCAACTGGCGGCTGGCGATGACCGC
>DYJG01000090.1 GCA_020723225.1 Desulfobacca acetoxidans
CCGCTCCCCGGAAGAGGTGCAAAAGCACTGGTTCCGCCGGCAACTGGCGTGGGCCTACGAATTGAAAAAAATCGTGGTCATCCACACCCGGGAAGCCACGCCCGCCACTTTGGAGATTCTCCGGGATTCCCGTTCGCTTCTGCACGGCGGGGTGATGCACTGCTTCGGCGGCAGTTGGCCGGAGGCCCGGGCCTTCCTGGACCTGGGCTTTTACCTCTCCTTCGCCGGCCCGCTGACCTACCCCAAGGCCGGGGACCTCCGGGACGTGGCCCAAAAAGCGCCCTTGGACCGCATCCTGCTGGAAACCGACTGCCCTTATCTCACCCCCCAGCCCTGGCGGGGCAAACGCAACGAACCGGCTTACGTGGCCGCCACCGCCCGGCAGATGGCGGAGGTGAAAAAACTCGGCCTGGAGGAACTGGCCCGGGCCACCTGGGAGAACAGCCTCCGGGCCTTCGGCCTGGAGGAAAAGGACGTTATTGTTTCTCGCAGAGGCGCCAAGGACGCAAAGAAAGGATAGAAAAACTTGGCGGTCTTTGCGTCTTTGCGAGAAATTTTTTCCCTTGTTCCGAAAAGAAGCCTCACGCAAAGACGCAAAGGCGCAAAGCAAGACGCAATAACATACTAAAAAACAGTGAATCGGTGGAGCGGCCGTCTCTGGCCGCCCGAGTCGGGCGGGCACGGAGGCCCGCCCCACCAGACTTTTCATTCTTTCGAGAGAGCCGAAGGCTCAGGAACGACTGCTATGAAAAGCGCTACTCGCACAGGCTGGAAAGCCTGTGCCACCGATCCTTTCATGTTTTTGGGCGCACCAGAGGCTCATTAATGATTCGTTCCCATCACAACTTGGATACGAATTAAAGAACGGCCCCCCCGCTTTGTTTAACTGAAAGCTTTCACCATTCAGCTATTTGAATTATTATATAGGACTGATACCCGGCTGCCGACCGTTATCCCCGTTAAAAGATAGCCAAGATGAACCAAGTTGCCAAAAATCTTGAGGAAGTGAGAAAGCGTATCGAGGCCGCGGCCCGCCGGGCCGGCCGGGACCCGGCTCCGGTAAAGCTGGTGGCGGTGAGCAAGACCGTGGATGCGGGCCGTATTAAAGAAGCGTGGGACGCGGGGCAGCAAATTTTCGGGGAAAATTATCTCCAGGAGGCGAAAGCAAAGATCGAGACCCTGGGGCCGGGTCCGGCCTGGCACTTCATCGGCCACCTGCAAAGCAACAAGGCCAAGGCCGCAGTCGAGCTTTTCGGACTGATCCACGGGGTGGACAGCCTCAAGCTGGCCCGGGCCTTGGAGAAGGCCGCCGCCCAAATGGGCAAGGTCCAGGAAATTCTTATCCAGGTAAACCAGGCAGGGGAGGCCAGCAAGTCCGGCGTCAACCCGGAGGCCGCGGCCGGCCTGCTCCGGGACATCGCGGCTCTGCCTCACTTAAGGGTAAAGGGCCTGATGACCATGCCCCCCTTTCTCGACCCCGATGAGGTGCGCCCCTATTTCCGGTCCTTGAACGAGCTCCGGGACCGGCTGGAGCAACTGGACCTGGGGACGCTGCCGGAACTCTCCATGGGCATGTCCGGGGACTACGAGGTGGCCGTGGAGGAAGGGGCGACGCTGGTGCGCGTGGGCACCGCTATTTTTGGCAAGAGATGATCCAAGAGGCAGGATAGTGATCAGTTATCAGTAATCAGTGATCAGTAAAAGACTAAATACAAAGAAAATCGACTACTGATCACTGACCACTGATTACTGATTACTGGGCTGAAATGAACCGACACCCAATCGACCACCCCCTCCGCCTCCAGGCCCTAGTCTTCTCCCTGGTGGTGGCCGCGTTCAGCACGGTGTACATCACCCAGCCGGTGCTGCCGGTGCTGAAAGAGGAATTCGGGGTCAGCGAGTTTCTGGCCTCTTTGTCCGTGTCTGCGGTGATCCTGGGGATCGCCCTGGCGAATCTGCCCTGGGGACGCCTGGCGGATCGCTCCCCGGTCAGGCCCATTATTCTTTTGGGGGGAGTGGTGATCACCCTGTGCGGCTTGTTCTCTGCGGCCACTTCCAGCCTCCGGCTCCTGATCCTGGCCCGGTTCGTCCAGGGCCTGTTCATTCCCACGCTGTCCACCTGCGTGGTGGTCTATCTGGGCCGCAGCCTGCCGCTGGAGCGCCTCAACGTGGTCATGGGTACCTACGTCTCGGCCACGGTGGCCGGGGGCTTAAGCGGGCGGCTCCTGGGGGGGTGGATTCATCCGCCCCTGCATTGGCGCTACGCCTTTGTCACCACCTCCATTCTGTTGTTTACCGCCACCCTGGCGGCGCTGCGCTGGCTGCCGCCGGAAAGCAGGAAGATCGAAATTCCCGAGGAGGAGCCGGGGTTTATCTCGCTCCTTGCCCGCCGGGACGTGCGGCTCTTGCTGCTGGCGCCCTTTGCGGCCTTTTTTGTTTTTTCTTCTATTTTCAACTACCTGCCTTTTTATCTGGCCGCGCCGCCCTTTAACGCCCCCACCCAGATCATCACCCTGATGTACCTCTCTTACCTGACGGGAGTGGTAATCGGCCCGATGGTGGGAAATCTCTGCAACCGGTTTGGCAACGGGACTATCATGGCGGGGGGCACCATCGTCTTCGCCCTGGCCATCGCCCTCAGCCTGATTGGCTCCATCTGGGCCGTGGCCGGCAGCCTGGCGGGGGTTTGTCTCGGTTTTTTCTCCATCCACGCGGCAGCCGCGGGTTTGCTGAACCGCAAACTCACCGTCAGCCGGGGCCGGGGGAATTCTTTGTATATCTTGTTCTATTACCTGGGGGGCTCCGTAGGCATTACCTTAAGCGGTTTGGCCTATGAGCGGGGTGGTTGGTTTGGAGTGGCTGCGTTGGGATACCTGATGCTCACCATTCCCTTCAGCATCGGCTGGCGGGAGAGAGCGGGGGGCAGGGGTTAGGGGTTAGGGGTTAGAGTCCAGCGGCGATGCCAACTAACCCCTAAACCCTAATCCCTGACCCCTCTATCATCAGTTAAAGGAAAAGGAAGAAATTCTAAGTGAGGGGTTGATGAAACGACACATCTACTTACGCATGGAATCCCCGGAAAAGGCCCGGGAGCTGTTTCTGTCCCGGTTTGATTTGCAGACCATGCTCCCTCCCGAGGAAATTCCCACGGCCGCGGCCTTGGGCCGGGTGACCGCGGCTCCGGCCATGGCGCGCTGGTCCTCGCCCGCGGTGCACCAGGCGGCCATGGACGGCTTCGCGGTGACCGCCGCGGCCACCTTCGGGGCCACGCCCGAGTCCCCCCGGCTGCTGGCGGTGGGCCGGGAGGCCTTTCCCTTGAACACCGGCCATCCCCTGCCCCCAAACACCGACGCGGTGATCATGGTGGAGCAGATTCCGGACCCCATGGCCGACCCCATTACCGTGGAGCACCCCACCTTCCCGTGGCAGCACGTGCGCCGGGTGGGGGAGGACCTGGTGGCCGGAGAGATGGTGCTGCCCGAGGGCAGCCGCATCACTCCCTGGGACCAGGGGGCCTTGCTGGCCGCGGGGGTGACCCGGCTGATGGTACGCCGCCTCCCCAAAGTGGCCATTATCCCCACCGGCTCGGAGCTGACGCCGGTGGCGGAGTTGGCGGCGGAGCCCCCCCCGGGACGCCTGCCGGAGTTCAACTCCGTGATCCTGGCGGGCATGGTGGCGGAGGCCGGGGGCATACCCGAGGTCCGGCCCATCGTCCCCGATGATCCCGGGGCCTTGACCCGGGCCTTAAAAGAGGCGGTGGCCGCCGCGGACCTGGTGCTCATCAACGCCGGCTCCTCCGCGGGCACCGAGGATTACACCTACCAGGCCGTAGCCTCCCTGGGGGAAGTGCTGGTGCACGGGGTAAGCATGATGCCCGGCAAACCCACGCTTCTGGGGGTGGTAAACGGCAAACCGGTGATCGGCAACCCCGGCTATCCGGTGTCCGCGGTGCTCTCCTTCGAGGAATTCGCGGCCCCCCTGATCTCCGGCCTGGCGGGCCTGCGCCCGGCTCCGCGGCCCACCCTGATGGTGCACCCCGCCCAGAACCTCCCTTCCAAGCCCGGCCTCACCGAGTATATCCGGGTGACTCTGGGCCGGGTGGGGGATAAGGTCATAGCCACGCCGCTGCCCCGGGGCGCGGGGGTCATCACTTCCCTGGTCCGGGCCGATGGGATCCTTAAAGTGCCGGCCTTAAATGAAGGCCTGGAGGAAGACCGGGCGGTGGCCGCGGAGCTGCTGGCGCCGGTGGAGGACATCGAGGGGACCCTGGTGGTTTTGGGGAGCCACGACAACACCCTGGATCTCCTGGGGACGCTGCTCCGCCGCCGGGACCCCAGGCTGCGGCTGTCTTCCGGCCACGTGGGGAGCCTCGGGGGCTTGATGGCCCTGCGGCAGGGCCGCTCCCACCTGGGGGGGAGCCACCTCTTCGATGAGGAGACCGATACCTACAACGTGCCTTATATCCAGCGTTATCTCCCCGGCCTGCCGCTCAAACTCATCAATCTGGCCTGGCGGCAGCAGGGGTTGATGGTCCTGCCGGGCAATCCCAAGAACATCCGCAGCATCCCCGACCTGACGAGGGAGGGTGTGAGCTTCATCAACCGGCAGCGGGGCGCGGGCACCCGGGTCCTGCTGGACTACCTCCTGAAGCAGGAGGGCCTTACGGCCGACGCCGTCCAGGGGTATGAGCGGGAAGAATACACCCACATGGCGGTGGCGGTGAACGTGCTCTCCGGCACCGCGGACGCGGGGCTGGGCATTTTGGCCGCGGCCCGGGCCCTGGGGCTGGACTTCATCCCCCTGCTGCCGGAACGCTACGACCTGGTGGTGCCGGAGACCACTTTCCAGGATCACCGCTTCCAGACGCTGCTCGCAGTGATCCGCTCCCAGGACTTTATGGACGCGGCCCGGGCCCTGGGCGGCTATGATTTGCAGGATTGCGGGAAGATTCTTTGGGAACAATGAGCTCTGAGAAGGTCTGAAGAAAAAAAACCTCACGCAAAGACGCAAAGGCGCAAAGAAAAGACGCAAGATATTTATCTTAATTTGATGTTAAACCTAGAGTGTATCTGCCCGTGAAGGTCAACCTGCATAAAGTTTTGCTGTTGCTGCTTTTGCTCTGTGTGACCCCCGGGCTTGCCGCCGCTAGCCCGGCCGGTGCAGACAAAGTATTAAACCTGTATTTCTTCTGGAGCCAGGGCTGCCCCCACTGTCTCCAGGAAAAGCCCTTCCTGGAAAAAATTAAGCAGAAATATCCCGCCTTAAGGATTCATGCCTTTGAAATCAGCGGCCACCGGGAAAATCTGGAATTGCTCCAGCGGGTGGCAGCCAGCCTCCGGGTGGAGGTCCCCGGGGTGCCGTTTACGGTGGTGGGCCGGGATTATCTCATCGGCTGGCAGTCGGAGGAGACCAGCGGCGCGGCGCTGGAAGCCGCCATCCAAAAAAACCTGGCCCATCCCGGCGGGGACGTTATCGCGGAGTTGGCCGCGGCCCGGCCCCCGGTCACGGCCGCGGACGAGAAAAAGGTTATTCCGGAAAAAATCAAAGTCCCCCTTCTGGGCGAGCTGGATACCCGCACCCTGTCCCTGGCCCTGTTGACCGTGATCATCGGCGCCCTGGACGGCTTCAACCCTTGCGCCATGTGGGTCCTGATCCTCCTGCTGGGGTTTCTCCTGGGTCTGGACAACAACCGGCGCCGGTGGATCTTGGGCTCCACCTTCGTGGTTGCGTCCGCGGCGGTCTATTTTCTCATCATGTGCGCCTGGCTGAACCTCTTCCTGTTCCTGGGATTCCTGTTTTGGGTCAGGCTGGGCATCGCGGGTGTGGCCCTGGGCGCAGGTTTTTATAACATTTGGGAATATTTCACCAATCTGGCCGGCGTCTGCAAGGTCAGCAAAGGTGGCAGGAGGCATCGAATCATTTGCGGACTTCAGGATTTCGTGAAAAAAGAAAGCCTCTGGCTTGCCCTGGGGGGCATTATCCTGCTGGCCTTTGCCGTCAACGCGGTGGAGGTGATCTGCTCCGCGGGCTTTCCGGTGGTCTACCTGCAGATCCTCAGTTTAACTCCCTTGGCCAAGTGGCAGTATTATTTATATATCCTGCTTTATGTCACCATCTTTATGCTGGACGACCTCCTGGTTTTTTTTGCGGCCATGGTAACCCTCCAGGTCACCGGCATCTCCACTAAATATAAACGCGCCTCCAACCTCATCGGCGGCGTCCTGATGCTGGCTCTCGGGTTTTTGCTGATCTTCCGGCCGGACCTTCTGATGTTCGGTTAGACCACGCGGGATTACCGGAAGTGGCAGGAGACCCAGTGGTCCGCCGCGGTCTCCCGGTATTCCGGGAAGACGTCCCGGCACACGGGAATCTGGGCCTCGGGGCAGCGGGGATGGAAGGGGCAGCCTGACGGGATGTTGATGGGGCTGGGGGGGTCGCCTTTCAGCTCCGGGGGCTTAAAGGGCCGCTCCGGGTCCGGCAGCGGCACCGCGGCCAACAGCGCCTCGGTGTAAGGGTGCAGCCTCTGGGTATTGAAAATCTCCCGGGGGGCCAGCTCCACCAGGCGGCCCAGATACATCACCGCGATGCGGTCGCTGATCCGGGAAATGACGCTTAAGTCATGGGAAATGAAGAGATAGGTCAGCCCGTGGCGCTCCTGCAATTCCTCCAGGAGGTTTAAAATCTGGGCCTGGATGGAGACATCCAGGGCCGAAACCGGCTCGTCGGCGATGATGAGCCTGGGCTTCAAGGCCAAGGCCCGGGCGATGCCCAACCGCTGGCGCTGGCCGCCGCTGAATTCGTGGGGGTAGCGCTCCAGGTGCTCCTCCCCCAACCCCACCTCCCGGAGCAGCTCCGTCACCCAGGCCCGGCGCTCCACCTTGGTCCCCAGGCCGTGGATGACATAAGGCTCCTCCAGGATCTGGCGCACCGTCAGCCGGGGATTGAGCGACGAATAAGGATCCTGGAAAACGATCTGCATCTGCCGGCGCATCTCTTTGAGCCGGGCCTTGGGCAGCGCGGTCACCTCTTCGCCCCCGAAGGAGACCCGGCCCCGGGTGGGAGCCAGCAAGGCCAACACCAGCCGCCCCAAAGTGGACTTGCCGCAGCCGGACTCCCCCACCAACCCCAGGGTCTCCCCGGCCCGGACGTCAAGGTTCACCCCCTCCACCGCCTTGAGCACCGGCCCCCGGCCCCAGGGTCCGGAAAGGCGGAAGTAGCGGCTTAAATCCTGGGTTTCTAGAAGATTTTCCGGCATGAGCGTAATGATCCACGCGTAAAAAGAAAATACCAAATGTATGCAACCTGATTTTATCAGACATGCAACCCGGATCATATCCGGAAGTTGCATAAGCCTTTATTTTGCCCGGAAGGGCGCCGGGGTGGAAATTCATTCTGCCCCGTTATGTTGACTTCCTGGTTTTGGAGCTTAATTTTTTCAGTATACCCGCTGTTCCATTGGAGGTTTATATGCGCATCAAAACGTCCGGCATGGTCGCCGCGATTCTTTTGGTGATTCTTGCTTTTTCTTTTCCGGGAGTTTCTAGATCGCAAGGATTTCAATTTGATGAGGCGAAACCAGCCATTTACGCGGGTAAACAGGCCGCGGACTCAGAAAACGGGAATGGCGAAAAGGCTCTCAAGTCCTTCGCGATGCGGATTGCCGGCACTTATCTGGCGATCCGGGAACCGGATGCCGGGCCTTCCAGGATTTTGACCATCCACGCTGACGGCAACTTGAGCAGCATCCAGTCGATTCAGTTTGGCGGCGGAGCCGCCGGCGGCGGGTTCAGCGATCAGCAAGGAATGTGGAAACGGCTCGGACGCCTGTCAGTTCAAGCCACGGTCCTCGATTTCTCGTTTCAACCCGGGTCCGGTGAATTCCTGGGCACAGCCGCCGCCACCTATAACTTGCAGTTCGACGGAAAATTTCAAAAGGTGACGGGGGCAGTCGCGGGGAAGGTTTTCGCTCCCGGTGTTAATCCGCTGAACCCTGGCAATGCCGCACCGATTGCCGAATTCACCGACGCTTTCCAGGCCCAAAAAATTACGATTAAATAAAAGCTCTCCGTAGAAACTCAAACAACTCTCGCCGTTTTTTGCATCTCGGTGAGGAGTTAAACTCGAAAAGAAAGGTTTTTGGCCGCGGCGGCCAGAGTTGCCGCATAATTTCGGTTTACAATTCTTGCTAAAGGAGAGGGTGTCATGAAAGGCAAGTTCATCATTAAGCTCGGGTTACTTTGCGTGATGTTAAGCGCCTTCCTGGCGGTCCCGGCACTGGGCCAGGAAAAAGAAGATCCGGCCATGCAGCGCTTCAAAGAACGCCGGATGC
>DYJG01000091.1:0-3752 GCA_020723225.1 Desulfobacca acetoxidans
TGTGGGTGAGGTATTCCCGTTTTTAAAATCCTTGTCCCAATAAGACCTGGCGAACATGAGCACGGTCAGGTCGTTGATATTGTGCATCATGACCGCCAGGTCGGGGCGCATGGGCATGACTTTGTTGAGGAGAATATCCAGGGAATGGAGGGAAAAGTTGCCGCCTACACCGGAGTTATAGGAATTTACCTTTAATCCGGCTTCCCTTTCCAGGAGCTGGCCCGCCAGATAAGGAAAACGGTCTTCTTCGTCCACGTAATAGCAGGCGGTGGTGGAGCCTCCCAGAAAGACCAGGCTCAGGTCGGGCCTGTCGTGAATCCGGGCGGGCTCTATAAAACCGTCGGCGTCGGTGCGGACCCGGTATCCCTTATTGGCCAGGGTGTCGGACATGCGCATTTCATCTGCGGTGGGGGCAAATTTTCCGAAAAACAGAGGCTGGACTTCCCGGAGGCGAATGACCCGGGCGATGCCGGAGTAGTAAGTGTCCGATTTCCAGGCCAGAAATTTTTCAGTAACCCAGACTCCGCCCAAGAGCATTAAACAGAGGAAAACTAAAAAAATCTTCCCGGGATTTCTTTCGAACCAGTTCTTCATTAACCTGCCAGATTCATGTCCGCCAGCCGGCGAATGGTCTGGATTCCCTTGCAAAGGAGATAAATCTGCAAAAGCAGCTTATGGATAATCTTTTTTATCACCGAAAACCGAAAACTGAAAACCGAAAACCTGCTTTAAGGATTGAATTATTTCAAAATTTCCCCAAGAAAGCCAATATTTATAAATTTTATATTTTTCCCGATATTTACATAGTAGCTGTAGCTTTTGTCGCCTGCCCTTAAGGGGGATGAGAATTTCAGGGGACATCGGTGAGGGGCCGGAAGGGAATCTTGCCGCGGCTTAAGGAGATTGACGACGGATGGAACCCAAGTATCTGACGGTGTTGGCCGACTGCTGCCAAAAGATTTTTGCGGAAATGACCCGGACCGAGGCGGTCAAGGTCTCCATTAAAAGAGATGAACGTTTAAGAGAGATGTACGCAGTCGCCCAGGTGGCTCCATATGAAGATTTCCCGAAAAAAGTGACCGGCAAATTTATCATGGGATTCCCGGACGAACGTCTGGCCGTGGTGGTGGCCGCGGCCATTGCCGAGCATTTGGATCTGCCCCTGCCCAGACACTTCGATCACCAGGCCAGCGAATTGTTAAATGAATTCATGAACATGGTGGTGGGGCATACCATCACCGGCTGGGACAAAATGGGATTTCGCATCAGCTTCAGCCCCCCCACTTCGGTTCGGAACGTCAACATCAGAGATGCGGCTTTCGGGGGTCAAGAGGCCTACATGATCGTCCTCGATCTCGGGATGGAGCAACTGGTCTTCACGGTCACCTACACCGACGCCAACCGGGAGCAGCTCCGGAGACGCATCCTGGTGGTGGACGACTCCAGCATCATCCGGGGCATTCTCTCCAAAAACCTCATCGAGGCGGGGTTCACCGTGGAAGTGGCGGAAGACGGCGAGGTGGCCATGGATAAACACCAGACCTTCCGGCCCCATTTGACCGTCATGGACCTCAACATGCCCAACATCGGGGGCCTGGATGCCATGCAGGAAATCTGCCGGAGAGACCGGCAGGCCAAATTCATCGTGCTCACCAGCACGGCCCGCCGGGACGAAGAATTAATCGCCCGGAGCCTGAACGTCTTGTCCTATGTGGTCAAACCGGTGCAGATGCAGGAATTTTTGACAATAGTGCGGGAAGCGCTGGAGTAGAGACGGTTTTCGGTTTTCAGTTTTCGGTTAAAAGAAAACATCGCGCTTAGGCAACGGTGGCGCTGGTCTGCGTCCGCATTTCAGGTTCCAGTAAGCCCAGGAGCGCGCGTCAAAGATTCCGGGCGGCGCGATTTCCAAAACTTCGCAAAACTCATCCTTATCTATAATCCCCTCAAGAGCCTGCAAATCCTCAACCGTGCCGTATGTCATAACATAGGTGAGAAAATGGACCGGATCGGCCAGCGCCTCCTGCGGTTCTTTGAACCAAATGACGCGGCGGGCCACGTTTAGCAATTCCGGGGTTATAGGCAAAGGTTTCATGGCGCGTTGCCGTTTTCATCGGGTCGCTTGCGGTACGGCGCGAGCACCGGTATTCTGGCCGGATCAACGGCCCCAACCGCAGCGCTTAACCTCTCCCGCACCGCGACGGGCAAAGCCGGCACATCATCAAAAAAGCTTAGGGCCTTCAACGAGATCATGGGATTAAAACTGCGCCCGTAAACAACTCGTCCCGCCGCCAAGGCGGTGGGCAAGTCGATGCCCTGCTGCAGCAGAGCATCAACATCAAGATAATCTTTCACTTCGGCTCGCTTCTGCAACATGGTCAGCTTCGTCGCGGCCAGGTCAAGCAGTGAGGCGACAAAAAGCCTCTTCCCTTCAGCCTGGTCGCGAGGTGCAGCCTGTCCCAGGCCGAGTCCGCCGAAAAAAGAAATCAAGACTGGACCCTGGCGTTCAACGCGGCATTTCAGGGTATTTGGGGCAACTTGCACGCGCTCTGTCCCCTTAAGGAATGGGATGGCGGCAGCTAGTTCATCGGGGTCAAAATGCAGGTTGGAAAAAAAGTCAAAATCGGCGGAAGCCCGGTGCCCCAGGCGTAACGCCAGAGCGGTCCCGCCATAGAGTGTGAAATGCTCCGGAGTAGCGTCGAGTTCCAGCCATAACCGGAGCTGCGGAGGTGGCAGGATGGTCAGATCGGGCTTAAAAATCATAAGATTCCCTGGATTGACCTAATACTGAACTATTATACCTCAAACCAGCTCAAACCGCCTATTATCATTTTTCTCGAAATATCGAATTCTTATGGCCGTGTGAAAAATCTCTTATTCAACTTATTCTTTTCCGTAAAACGCAAAACGCAAAACAACAAAAAAACCGCCGCGCCTTCCTGGCGCGGCGGCCGGGTAATCAAGTCTCAGGTCAGGTCTCTCTAAGGACCGGGATCCTGGGGATTAAGGTTCAAGAATCTGGAAATGGGCGTAGTCCTGCCGCCGCTGCCCACCGGCGGGAGTTCGATCAACAGATCGGCGTTCGGGTTCCCGGGGGGGGAGCCGTTGGGAATAAAAAGCTGGGGATGGTCGAAGGGCGCCCTTTCGAAGACCACCCGTTGATCGGTGAGGCCGTTGGCCAAAAAGGCCACCAGGGCTTCCATACGGACCCGGGCGGCGGGTTCAAATTCCGGGAACCGCAGTTCCGGGATGCCCACGATATCCGGCGCCAGATCAGCCAGGTTGGTATTCGGGAAGTTGCCGCCCCGGGTGTAGAACTCCACCACCTGGCGCAGGGTGGCCGAATCCCCGTTGTGGAAATAGGGGCCCCGGTATTCCTGGTTCCGCAGATTCGGCACCTTGAAGGCGCCGCCTTTGACCAGGCGGGGTAAGGGGGTCAACGTCGGCACAAACCTGCCCACATCCCCCGGCAGTTTCCCCGCGGCCTTCAGGGCCGCCAGAGCCGTATAGGACAGCGGGAAGGGCTGGTTGCCGTCCAGGGGATTCAGGAACGGCGGGGCATTGGGCGCGGTGCCGGCCCGGCCAATATCCTCGGTGGTGCGCCGGACGCTGATGTTGTACATGCCCAGGTCATAATTGGCGATTCCGCCGTCACCCATGACCATGAATTCGATGATCCCCACTTCCGGTGGCAGCTGCCCGGGAACGATGATACCCGTGGGCGGCGGGGGAGCAGGCGGCACGCCCTGGGCGTT
>DYJG01000091.1:3762-8326 GCA_020723225.1 Desulfobacca acetoxidans
GGCTCGCCAAAGGCCGGGGGTCGCGGGGCCGGAGGCACGCCCTGGGCGTTCGGCGCAATCTGGAAAACGGTGTGGCTGGAGGTGATGGGAACGCGGTGACATTCATTACAGGTGCCGAAGGTCAGGAAGATATTCAAGCCCGTGGTCTCCTGCCCGTTAAGCGCGCCGGGATCCGGAGGAATGGGAGGAATCAGGCTGGGAGCGCCCATAAAGCGGTCGAACGGGGTGTCGTCGGAGATCAGGGTCGCTTCATAAGCCTGCACCGCCAAGCCCCAGAAGAGGGAGAAGTTAAACTCCATCTGGGTGAACTGCAACTGCGTGGGGCTCAGGGCCATGGAGCTAATCTTATCGGGCGTGACCACCTTGGTCTTACCGGGACTCAACACCATGGTCCGGGGGTCATTTTCCGAAGCCTTCTGCACCACCGCGGTGTCGAGGTCCACGATGATGATATTGGGTGAATTCCACCATTGACTCTTAAACGCGGCTTTAATCATGGCAGTGTAATTGGTCCTTAAGCCTTTGAGGCCGGTCACGCTGCCGTCGGGATTCAAGGTGGCCCGGGATAACGATCCCAATACGCTGTCCTGGGGGTGTACCAACTGTTTCCCCAGGGGCCGCAGGGTCAGCATCTTCTTGCCCAACTCCGGGAAGCTGCGGCCGGCCCAGGACATCTCGAAATCGCTGAGCGGCGGGCCCACGGCTTGGGAAGCCAGGCTGGAGTTGGTGATCCGGACGAATACGTCGGTCAGGACCCCGTTTCTGAGCATTTTGAGTTTGCTGGTCCGGTCCCGGAAGCCGAAGGGGTTCACCCCGTTAAAGATGAAACTGGCCCGGCCGTCCCAGAAGTTGTCGAAGTTGAAGACCGCGTTGATCATGGTGGGCGCGTTCCTGGGCTCCACCCGCCGCACCCGGCCATTTAAATTGAGTTGGCCCGGGGTGACCACGTTCCAAATGTCGGGCAGCGGGGTTCCCTGATCCACCGCTCTTCTCGGAGTAATCCCGGTGAATTGGGTGCGGCGCACCCCCTGGGAGGAAATCACGTCGTTGGTATCCTGGTCCACCAGGGACAATTCTTCAAAAATCGTGACCCCCGGCCCCCGGGGCACAACCTGGGTGGGATTGAACCAGCCGTTGAGGGGGAAATCGTCTCGGGTCACTTCGGCGTTAGGTCCGAAAGTAGGCAGTCCCGGCACGTTGAAGTTGGGATTCGGGGGCTGGATGGGACCCAAGGGGTTATTGGGGTCGTGGGCGGTGAAAGGGACGGTGGAGTTGCCGAAAAGCGTATCACCATTGCCGCCCAGGGGGTTGTTGGTAAAATTTTGGTCCAGTATCGCCGGAGAAATCTGATTCTTGGCGCGGACGTCCTCTCCCGCGTTGAAATGGCAGGACGCGCAGGCCGTAATCCCGTCGCTGCCAACCTGCATGTCCCAGAACAGGGCCTTGCCCAATCTGATCAGCGCAGCCTGGTTTTTGACGATCTGCGAAGTTAGAGGCAGGAATCTTAAATTCCCGGTTCCGGGAATGGCGCCGGCAATAACCGCGGCCGTGGGCACCGGCACCGGCACTTCCTTCAGAGAAGCAACATTGATTTCGGGGACTTCTTGGACTTGGGCCTTAACGGCTCCGGGCAAAAAGAATCCGGAGAAGGTCAGGGTAAAACAGAGCAGATAGACCAGGGTTCTGATGCATACCTGGGGCAGCCGCGTCTTGGTCACACGGCGGAGACGAAAAATGGTGAGCGCCATAGTCGATTTCTCCTCGAAGTTATAAAATGGTTATGGTTTTCATGAGACTGCCGCTCTGGTTTTCTCCCTCCCTTTTTGAGAAATTGATCCCAAAATTAGAAAAACCTTGGGCCGTAATTAACCAGAAATTTTGTAGTCCAGTACCCGGGAGAGCGTGAGTATATCTAGAAACAGATGGGATAGTTATAGTTGAAAGTAACTATCAAGATTAAAAGATCAATCGGTATTTTTGCCTATTTTTAGGCAATTTGTTTAGTAAACATTATTAGAGGGAGAAAAATGAGGGGTTGGGAAGTGGGGGGTTATAACGTCAGAATCAAAGGCAAAATCATCGGCCGCCGCTCCAGAGCCTTGAAGAAGAGTTTGCGCAGCGCCTTGCCGGCCTGGGCCTGAATTTCCAGCCAGTCCTGGTTGGGTTCGGTTAAGCTTCGCTCCACAATCTCCCGGAAGACCTTCCGGGCCTGCTCCAGCAAGGGGGCTTGTTCTTCCTCCAGGGTGAAGCCCCGGGTGATGAGGTGGGGCTCAGACGCCAGGGTGCCGGTGCTGGGGTCCACGGCCACCAGGGCGATGACCAGGCCGTCCCCCGCCAGGTGGCGCCGGTCCCGGAGCACAATCCGGGAGACGTCGCCCACGCCCTTGCCGTCAACGAAGACCCGGCCCACCTCGATGCCGCCGCTGATGGCGGCCTTGCCGTTTTCAAAGCGCACCTGCTCCCCGTCCTTCACCAGCAGCAGGCCTTCCTCGGCGATGCCCACGGCCCGGGCCAGGTGGTGGTGTTTGATGAGATGGCGCATCTCTCCATGAATGGGAATGAAATAGCGGGGCCGGGTCAGGTTGAGCAGCAGTTTCAGCTCTTCCTGGGAGGCGTGGCCGGACGTGTGAATATCCGCCACCTGCTTGTACACCACCTCTGCTCCCAGGCGGTAAAGGTTGTTGATCACCGTGGTGATGGCCCGCTCGTTGCCGGGAATAAATCTGGAGGAAAGGATCACCAGGTCCCCTTTCTGGATCTGAATCTGCTTGTGGGCTTCCAGGGCGATGCGGGCCAGGGCGCTCATGGGCTCACCCTGGCTGCCGGTGGTGACGATGACGGTTTCTTCCGGCGCCAGGTTTTTTAAATCTCCCACGTTGATCTCCATCCCCGGGGGGATGGCCAGGTAGCCCAATTCCTTGGCTATCCGGGTGTTGGTGACCATGGATTTGCCGTTGAAGAGAATCTTGCGGCCATGTTTGGCGGCCAGCCCCACGATTTGCACCAGGCGCGGGATATGGGAGGAAAATACGGCGATGATCACCCGGCCCGGGGCGTCCCGGATAAAGCCCTCCAGGGTGTCCCCGATCTCCCGTTCGCTCATGGTATAGCCGGGGCGTTCGGCATTGGTGGAATCGGACAGGAGCGCCAGCACCCCCTGCTCCCCATAATGGGCAAAGCGGTTCAGGTCCATGGACGCGCCCACCACCGGGGTCTGGTCCACCTTAAAATCCCCGGAGTGAATCAACACCCCCTGGGGGGTGCGCAACGCAAAACCCACCCCGTCCACGATGGAATGGGGCACGGGGATGAATTCGAACTCAAAGGGTCCCAGAACCAGGGGCTCCCGGAGACGAATCTCCCGGAGATCCGCGTCGTTAAGCAGTCCGTGCTCCCGGAGCTTCTCCCGCAGCAGGGCCAGAGTCAGGGGCGTGCCGTAGACCGGCAGCGGCATCTCTTTGAGCAGAAAGGGCACTGCGCCGATGTGGTCTTCGTGGCCGTGGGTGAGGATCAGCCCGGCCAGCTTGTCCCGCCGTTCCCGAAGATACGAGAAATCCGGGATGACGATGTCGATCCCCAACATGTGGTCTTCCGGGAACATCAGGCCCGCGTCCACCACCACCAGATGCTCCGCGGTCTCCACGGTCATCAGGTTGAGGCCGATCTCCCCCAGGCCCCCCAGAAAGGTAAGGTCTACCGGGCTGTCTGACGAATTCGTCATCAAGGGCTTACCAAATCCTTCCTAATCTGATTTCAGGAGGGGGAAAAGGGGAAGAGGGAAAAAGGGGAAAAAGTAATCATCATCCGATATCAAATCTCTACCCCTTTAACCTTTTTCCCTTTTAACCTTTTCCCCCAATCTGATAGGGAAAATCCGGATCGTAGGCCGCAGCAATACTCTCATGCACTGCTGCCATTAATTCTTCCTTGCGGCGGAAATTTTGGGGGAAAAGGGGAGGGCGGATGACCATTTTCACCGGTCCGGGCTGCACCCTGATGGTGCCCCGGGGCTGAATAAAGCGGGTGCCGCTTATGCCCACCGGCACCACCGGCTGCCCGGATTTCTGGGCCATGATGAAGACCCCTTTCTTAAAAGGGATCAGCTTAGGCGAAAGGGTCCGGGTGCCTTCCGGAAAAATGGCGATGGAATTTCCCCGGCTAATCCGGGCCGCGGCCTGGTTGAGGGAGCGGATGGCCTGCTGGATGTTCCCCCGGTCCACCGGGATACAGCCCATACGGTCAATGGCCTGGCCGAAAAGGGGAATCTTAAAAAGGGATTTTTTGGCCACAAAGGCAAACTCTGTCGGCAGGAAGGCCAACAGCAGGTAGATGTCGAAATTACTCCGATGATTGGCGGCAAAGACGTAAGTCTGGCCGGGGACCAGGTTTTCCAAACCCTCCACCTGCACGGTGACGCGGCCGACGCGGACCAGAGCCCTGCCCCACCATCGGGCTATCCGGTGCAACATCCGGCCGCTGCGGTCCAGATAGCTGAAAAGGATGGTCAGCGAGCCGCCGATGATGGTGATGGGCACCAGCCAGAAATGGAACCAGAGTCCGAAGG
>DYJG01000762.1:0-931 GCA_020723225.1 Desulfobacca acetoxidans
GCACCAGTCGATGCCCCTATGGATCTGGAAACGGTGTTCCTCCGGGTCCCGCAGGCCTTCTTTCAGGGCCACCAGCACCATGGAGCTGTCGTCCACGTCCGGATACCAGTTGTTGACGAACTCGAAGGCCCAACCCCCGGGGAGCAGATCGGGGCATTTGACGCACCAGTCTCCGGGCTTGAAAATCTGCATGGACAGGAGCCAGGAGGTGGCCTTGGCCATTCCCGGATGCTCCGGAGAAACCCCGGCTGCAGCCAATGCCCGCACCGCCAGGGCCGTGTCCCAGACCGGGGAGATGCAGGACTGGAGCCAGGTGCGGTCGCCGTCCCGGAGTTCAAAGAACTCCATGGCCTTCAGCCCCCGGATGATGACGTCATGGTCCAGGGAATAGCCCAAACAATGCAGGGCCAGGATGGAATTAAGCATGGCCGGCTGGATTCCGGCCCAGTCGCCGCTTTCCTCCTGGTGCTCCAGGATCCATTCCTCCGCCTTTTTAACAGCTAAATTGCGCAGCCAGGGTATGGGGAGGCGATAGTAGAGCTTCAGGAGCCGGTCCACCAATACAAAGACATTCTCCAGGTGAGCCCTGGCCTTCCAGGTAACCCGGTGTTTCCGAAAAGGTTCGTCGGGAGAGGCGAAGAGTTCCCTCACCCCCTGTTCCGGCGGCAAGGGGAAGACGGGACGGTGGGCCATGATGATCATCAGGGGCACCACCGTGGCCCGGGTCCAACTGGAAAACTCGTAGATGCTCAGCCCGGACCAGGCCGGCAGCAGCATGAACTCCACCGGCAGCAGAGGAATGCCGTCCCAACTCACCTGGCCGAACAGGGCCAGGAAAATGCGAGTGAAGACCCGGCTTTTGAGCGGCCCGCCCGCGGCCATGATAAATTGCCGGGCCCGCACCAGGCGTTCATCATCGGGGGGGAAACCG
>DYJG01000762.1:941-1160 GCA_020723225.1 Desulfobacca acetoxidans
CCGGCCATCTTCAAGGCCAGGTAGGCCTCCACGGTGGCGCTGAGTTCGCCGCCGTCGCCGTGCCAGATGGACCAGCCGCCGTTGGGCAGCTGCCTGGATAAAAGATCCGCGGCCATCCTGGGCACCTTGGCTCCGTCCAGACCCAGGAGCCGGTGCAGCATGAGATATTCCGCGGTAATGGTGACGTTGGATTCCAGTTCGGCCCACCAGTACCCTTCC
>DYJG01000763.1 GCA_020723225.1 Desulfobacca acetoxidans
TACGGCGACGTCCACCACCGGGGGGAAGTGGAGCACTCCACCTACAATTTCGAGCAGGCCGACGTGGGGATGCTCTTCAAGCTCTTCGACATGTACGAAGAGGAGTCCCAGCGGATCATCGGCCTGGGCCTGGTGCTGCCGGCCTACGATTACTGCCTGAAATGCTCCCACACCTTCAATCTGCTGAACGCCCGGGGGGCCATCAGCGTGGCGGAGCGGGCCAGCCTCATCGGCCGGGTGCGGAATCTGGCAAGGCTGTGCGCCGAAGGCTACCTGAAGCAGCGGGAAGAGATGGGATTTCCGTTGTTGAAGAGATAGCTGTCAGCCGTCAGCTTTCAGCTTTCAGCTAAAAGATTTTTCTCATTGATGAACCAAAGAATCGGAGTTTAAGACCGGAATTATTGAAGAACTTAAAAAGCTGAAAGCTGATAGCTGAAAGCTGAAAGCTTCCTCACGAGGTTCGATATGGCGAGTGAATTATTGATAGAAATCGGCACCGAGGAGATTCCGGCCCGTTTCATCCCGCCGGCGTTGGAGGAGATGGCCGCATCTTTCAGGAAGCTGCTGGAGACCGAGCGCATCAATGCCGGCGAAGTGGTCACCTGGGGGACGCCCCGGCGCCTGGCCCTGGTAGCCCGGGACCTGGCCGAAACCCAGTCCGAGGCGGCCACGGAGATCGTCGGCCCGCCCAAGGCGGTGGCCTTCGACGCCTACGGCAACCCGACGCCTGCGGCCCAGGGTTTCGCCAAAAACCAGGGCGTGGCGGTGAGTGATCTCATCGAGGTGGACACACCCCGGGGCATCTACCTGGCGGTGAGCAAACGCACCGCCGGGCGGCCCACCCGGGAGCGTCTCCCGGAGCTTTTGCCCTCTTTTATCCTGGGCTTAAGTTTTCCCAAGTCCATGCGCTGGGGCTCGGAAACCATCACCTTTGCCCGGCCCATCCACTGGATCCTGGCCCGGCTGGGGGGCGAAGTGCTGTATTTCACCGTGGGAGACGTGACCAGCGCCGGCATGACTTACGGCCACCGCTTTCTGGCCCCCCAGGCCGTGGAAGTGGAGGATGCCGAGGATTATGCCGCGGCCTTGCAAAAGGCCCATGTGATCGTCGATCCCCAGGCCCGGCGGGCGCACCTGGAAAAAGAATTGGCCCAGGCC
>DYJG01000764.1 GCA_020723225.1 Desulfobacca acetoxidans
TGTTTTTTGCCCAGTTGGGCTTTCTGCCCATCAACGTGCTCCTGGTCACCATCATCATCAACCAGGTCTTGAGCGCCCATGCCCGGCGGGCCAAGCAGGCCAAGCTGAACATGGTCATCGGCGCTTTCTTCAACGAAGTGGGGCAGGACCTGTTAAAATCCATCTCCGCCTTTGCCGCCGGCCAGGACCGTTTTAACAGCTCGATCAAGGAGATCGGGCGCTGGTCCGACCAGGACTTCGCCAATTTCCGCAAATCCCTGCCCGGTTATGATTTCGCGTTCAGTACCGAGGAAATCAAACTGGAGTTTCTGCAAACTCTCCTGACGGATAAGCGGGATTTTCTCCTGCGCCTCCTGGAAAACCCCAATTTGCTGGAGTACGACGCCTTTTCCAACCTGCTGCTGGCGGTCTTCCACCTGGCGGAGGAATTGACCAGGCGCGAGGAACTCCTGCATCTCTCCCCCGGGGACCAGGAGCACCTGACCGCGGACCTCCAGAGGGTGTATGTCCTGCTGCTGGACGCCTGGCTGGATTACATGGAACACCTCAAGAACCACTACCCTTACCTTTTCTCCCTGGCCGTGCGCACCAACCCCTTTGATCCCCAGGCCACGGTGGAGATTAAGTGAAAAGACCGTTTTTCGTTTTCCGTTTTCCGTGAAAACCTGTGCTACATTGCATATTTATTTGGCTGAACCGAAAAAATGTCATATGGATTTGGGAATAGGGCTAAAGCCCAATGCTGTTCACTTTAGCGATTAAAGGGAATTGATTGGCAGCGGCTACATCGCGATACTAATTTTTGTCATTCTGAACGGAGCGCAGCGGAGTGAAGAATCTCTGTTCTCATGCGAACTTAGAGATTCTTCGGTCGCCTCCGGCGCCCTCAGAATGACAAAAAAAGGACATCGCCGTACCTCGGCGGCTTAAGTGAACAGCATTGGGCTAAAGCCGGGAGCCTTTGCCCCTTTTCCCAATCACCACCCTTAAAATTAATCCCCCGCCAGTCAGAATTTAAAACTGTGGCACAGGCGTCTCGCCTATGCGGATCAACCGCCCGGCTTCCTTCTCTCAATCAATAATTATCCGCGCAGGGCCAGGTCCCGTAGGGGCGTACCTTGTGTTCGCGCTGGACGTCCGGGGCGAACACAAGGTTCG
>DYJG01000765.1 GCA_020723225.1 Desulfobacca acetoxidans
CCGAAAGCTGATCTCCCGGGAAGAGCTCTATCAGGCCGATGACCTGGTCCTTGGTGTAAAAAGGGAGGCGGTCCACCAGGAGCTGGTTGCCCCGGATGGGAACCACCCAGGCCTGCTCCACGGCATAAGCCTGATTGGAAAGCTTGATATAAGAAGGGGCCTTGGGCTTGTCCGGGTACAGCCCTTTGAGGCTGTCGCACACCAGTTCCAGGACGCTGTCCTGGCAGAGCAGATAAAGGCGGGAGTCCAGGTTGAAGAATTCCTTCACGACACTGACGCAGATGCGGTAAAAATTCTCCAGGGTCTCGTATTCCTGGGCCAGGTCGAAGAAGGTCTTCAGAAAATCGTCTTTCAGGGGGCCGAAGTTATACTCCAGGAAGGTCTGCCGCTTTTCCTTCACACGGGCCGCAACGATTTCCAGGTCCGGCGGCATAGTCATATTAGCCTCCTGCGAAGTTTATACCCGGTTATCCATAGTTTCGGCAGTACGCCGGTATTTCTTGATCCCCAATTCATACAAATCCCCGCCTTGACAGTCATTAATGACAATGGCGGGGAAATTCTCCACCTCCAGGCGGTGGACGGCCTCCGGGCCCAGTTCCGGGAAGGCCACCACTTCGGCCTTCTTGATACATTGGGAGATCAAGGCCCCCGCGCCCCCCGTGGCCCCCAGGTACACGGCCTTATATTGCTGCATGGCGGCAATGACCTCAGGCGCGCGTTTGCCTTTGCCGATCATGGCCTTCAGCCCCAACTGCAGCATGGCGGGGGTATAGGAATCCATGCGGTAGCTGGTGGTGGGGCCCGCGGCGCCGATGACCCGGCCGGGTTTGGCCGGGCTGGGACCCACATAATAGAGGATTTGGCCCTTAAAATCCACCGGCAGTTCCTTGCCGGCAGCCAACAGATCCATCAGGCGCTTGTGTGCCGCATCCCGGGCGGTATAGATGACCCCGGTGACCAGCACCTTGTCGCCGATTTCCAACTGCAAAACATCCCCATCAGTGAGGGGAGGTCTGAGATGCACGGTTTTGGACATTTAAAACCCTTTTTTTGAGGAAATGGCGGGCAATGCCCACCCTGATCACTTATCACTTATTACTTATTACTTATCACTGGCCACTAGCCACTGATTACAATACTACCTCTTTATGGCG
>DYJG01000766.1 GCA_020723225.1 Desulfobacca acetoxidans
GCTCCTCCTTATCGTCTCTTCCACGGAGCACGATACGGAGTTCATCTACTTTCAATTCTGATGAAAATGACCAAATGGCTCACCCCTGCTTTTATCTTTGCGGTCCTGCTGCTGGGCCTGGGCGAGCTGGGCGCGCGGCTCTTTTTTGCCGCGGACATCTCCGGGCGTTTTGACTACGGCTACAGCCCGGACGCGGGCTTTGACGAACGCCGGGACGGCGTGGTAAAACTCTTTCGGGCCGGGGGGCGGCGCTTCCATCCCCAATCCTTCCAGAAGCAGCGGCCTGATGGAACCTTCCGGGTTTTTGTCATCGGCGATTCCGTGCCCCGGGGACCCAGCTTCAAGGGAGCCTATCCCTGGCTCCTGGGTAAGGAATTACAGCAGCATCAGGTGCCGGCCGAGTCGGTGAACCTGGCGCTGCCCGGCTACGGCGCCCGGCGCTGCCAGGTGGTGCTCAAGAAGTCCCTGGAGTTCCAGCCCAGCCTGATTATCCTCCACGTGAACGATTCCAACAAATACGAGGACGAACGGGAGTACCGCCGCAGCCAGGAGTTCAAGACCTGGCACCCCCGGAACTGGCCCATGAAGGTCTTTATCTTCCGGCGGCTCTACGAGGCCAAGGTGGAGAAGGTCTTCTGGCGGCTGGTGCCGGAGCAGATCCGGGCCAAATTCGCGGCCCGGGACGCGGACGCCCAGGTGGCCGCCTCTGCGGACCCGGAAGAAGTCAGGGCCCGGGTGCAGTTGGCTAAGGCGACCACGGCCGCCAGCGTTGCGCTGGCCCGAGAAAACCAGGTCCCCATCCTGCTCATCACCCAGTGCCGGGTGTGGCCGGATGGCAACGGCTCCTTTTATTTCGAAGACCACGGCCTGGACGCGTTGGGCCAGTCGCTGGCGGGGGAGGGAGTCTACTTCCTCTCCATGAAGGAGGTTTTCGCCCACCTGCCGGAGGGACGCGCCTATTTCTCGGATTCCGGCCACTTGAAGGAATCGGGGCATCTCCTGCTGGCTAAGGCCATAGTCCGGAAGATCGGAGAAGCGCACCGGCAATTGGGGTTGACGGTCTTTCAGATGGCGGGAAAGGATGGGGGCGGGTAGTACGAGTTTTTAGTTTTTAGTTTTTAGTTTTTAGTCTTCGGTCTTTGGTCTTTGGTCTTTGG
>DYJG01000092.1 GCA_020723225.1 Desulfobacca acetoxidans
GGCCGAGCCGTCTTCCAGGGGAATGATGGTCTGCACCGACCCCTTGCCGAAGCTCTTGGTGCCGATGACGAAGGCCCGCTTCTGGTCCTTGAGCGCGCCGGCCACGATTTCCGAGGCCGAGGCGCTGCCTTCGTTGATGATGACCACCATGGGGTCCGGAACCTCGATCTTAGCGCCGCCGGTGGCGTAAATACGCGCAATCTGCTGGGGGCTGCGCCCTTCCGTATAGACGATCAGGCCGGATTTGAGGAATTCGTCGGCCACCCGCGTCGCCTGTTCCAACAGGCCGCCCGGGTCGTTGCGCAGGTCCAGGATCAGGCCTTTAAAGGGGGTCAGGTGTTTCCCCATCTGTTTCAGGTAGTTTTGCAAATCCCTATCGGTCTGGTCCTGGAAATTGGCCAGTTTAATATAGCCGATGCCGCCTTCGATGACCCTAGCCTTGACGCTGCGGATGGGAATGGTTTCCCGGACGATGACAAAATCCTTGGGTTGGGTAAAGCCTTCCCGGTTGATGGTCAGGGTCACCTTGGAGCCCGAGGCGCCCCGGATCATCTTCACCGCTTCGGTGAGACTCATGTTCTTGGTGGGCGAGCCGTTGATCTTGACGATCTGGTCTCCGGCCTGGAGGCCCTGGCGATAGGCGGGCGTGCCTTCGATGGGGGAGACGACCGTCAGGATGCGGTCTTTCAAGGTGATTTCGATGCCGATGCCGCTGAACTTGCCCTTGGTTTCGATCTGCAGCTCCCGGTATTCCTCCGGGGTCATAAAAGAGGAGTGGGAATCCAGGGTGCTCACTGCGCCCTGGATGGAACCGTAGATCAAATCCTTGAGGGGTTTGGGCTCCACGTACTGATCTTCCACCAGGGCCAGGGCCTGGGCCAGTACCCGCAGCTTGGTGTCGGTGACCGGAGCCGCTCCTTTCGGCAAGGCCGCCAGAGGAGAGGAAGCGCCCGGGAAGTCCGCGGCCACGGGGCCGGAGTTCCCCAGGAACAGGACGCTCCAGAGGAACAGGCCCAGCAACAGGCCGGCAACGCCACTGACAATGATGCGGGGGAGCAACGCCCTTCCTTCCCGCCTGCGCTGCAAGATCATGGTCTAACCGCCTTTTCCGCCAATCTTTGGGGTTTTTTGTCCTTCAAAATCTCCAGGGCTTGGGCCACCCAGGGGTCCTGCTCCGGAGGAAGCTTGGCCGGAGTGGTGACCCCGGGAGTGGGTTGGGGAGTCTTGCCCTGGACGTCCGGCTCCAGCCCTTTGCCATGAATTTTCTGGCCCTTGGGTGTATAGCACTGGGCCACGGTCATCACCAGCGCGGAGCCGTCATGCAGGGGCAGAACCTTGGTGAGGCCGCAGAGCCCCACGGTTTTGGCCCCTAACAGCACGGCCTGGAACTGATCCCGGAGCGCTCCGGCCAGGACCTCCGAAGCCCGGGCCGTGCCGCCGTCGACGAGCACCACCATGGGCAGATTCAACTTGGCGACCTCTTCCCGGGCACTGCCGTGATAAGTCTGGCCCGGCTCCGGGGGCCGGCCTTTGGTGGCAGCCACTTCCTTATCCCCGAGAAAGGGGGAGGCCGCTTTCACCGCCTGGTCCAGACTGCCCCGGGCATTATTGCGCAGGTCCAGCACCAGGCCATTCAGACGCTGGTTTTGCAATGGCCTCAGGACCGCGATCAACTCCTGGGGGGTTTCCTGGGTGAAGTAGGGGATGCGGATGTAGGCGTAAGCGTCCTTGAGGATGGTGGAAGTCACCCGTCCCGGGGCCAGGGGCTCCAGGGCCACGGTGAGGTCCAGGGGTTTGACCTGGCCGTTCCGCAGGACATGGAGCTTTAAAGAGGTGCCAGCGGGTCCCTGGAAACGGCGGGTGGCCTCCTGGGTGGTAAGATTGCGCACCAGTTGCCCGTTGACCTTGAGAATGTGGTCTCCCGGACGCAGTCCGGCCCGCCAGGCCGGGCCGTCGTCCATCACCGATACCGCAGTGAGCAGGTTGTCCTTGTAGATCAACTCCACTCCGGCTTCCGCCAGGGGAGTCTTTTGGCCGCTTAAAACCTGCTTATATTCCTGGGGGGTGAGAAACGAAGAGTCGGGGTCCAGGGAATTCATCAAACCCCGGAGGGAGCCGTAAACGATCTCTTCTTCGCTCTTTTTCCAGACGAATTTCTGGGAGATTTCATGGAAAGCTTCCGTCAGCAGCCGCAACGATTCATAGCTCTGGGCGGTAGAGGGAGCAGTGGCCGACTGGGTCGCGGCAGCAGCCAGGACAAGGGCCAGAAAGAACGGCAGGACCCGGTAGAGCAGCCTGCCGCGCCTGGTTGGGGAGGTTTTGTTACTTAAGAGTTTCACGGGACCGCCTTTTGATACCGTTTTCCGTTTTTCGTTTTTCGTTTTCCGTAAAAGACAATGATTACCGGTATGCTACCTTGTAGTTGGTTTAGAATTTTATCCTGACCGTCAGCGTTGGTTCTTGCGGGCTATGGCTTTCAAAGCCGCTTCTTTAATATCATCGGGCATCAGGCCGTAATGCTTCAACAGAATATCCGCGGGGCCGGAAGTGCCGAAGATGTCCCGGAGGCCGATGCGCTGCAAGGGCGCGGGGCAGTGTTCCGCCAGCACTTCGCTCACCGCGCTGCCCAGACCCCCGGTGGCCAGGTGCTCTTCGGCGGTAACCAAAGCCCCGGTGCTCCGGGCGGAATCCGCCACCAACTGCCAGTCCAGGGGTTTCAGGCAGGAGAGGTTCAGAACCCGGGCGGAGACGCCCGCGGCGGCCAGCAGGTCCGCGGCCTGGAGGCAATGATGGACCATGAGGCCGATGCCCGCCAGGGTGACGTCTGTACCTTCCTTAAGAATGTCGCTCCGGCCCGGCTCAAAGTCGTGGTCTTCCGGGTAAATCACCGGGAAGGGCATGCGGCCGGTACGGATATAGACCGGCCCCTGGTAGCTCGCGGCCCAACGGACCATGGCCCTGGTCTCGGGGCCGTCCGCGGGCACCAGCACCACCATGTTGGGGAGGATGCGCATCAGGGCCAGGTCCTCCACGGCCTGGTGGGAGCCGCCGTCTTCGCCGACGCTGACGCCGCCGTGGGAGGCCACGATCTTGACGTTGAGCTTGGCGTAGGCGATGGATTGGCGGATCTGCTCCCAGGCCCGGCCGGTGGCGAAGACCGCGAAGGTGCTGGCAAAGGGGATCTTGCCCCCCAGGGCCAGGCCCGCGGCGGTGCCAAGCATATCCTGTTCGGCCACGCCCATGTTAAAGAAGCGCTCGGGAAAGGCCTTGGCGAAATGTTTCGTCTGGGTGGACCCGGAGAGGTCCGCGTCCAGGGCGACGACGTCCGGATTTTCTTCTCCTAATTTTAACAGGGCCTTACCGTATTCGACCCGGGTGCTTTCTTGCGCGGCCATTTTTGAGTTCCGAGTTTCGAGTTCCGAGATCCGAGTTACGGGTTGCGGGTTGCGGGTTTTGGACTTCCCTCACCTGTCATTCCTTTTTCTGACCGAAGACCAAAGACCGCAAACCAAAAACTAAAAACTGTATTTAAGCCAGCTCCTTCAGGGCCTGCTCATATTCTTCTTTAGTCGGGGTGACCCCGTGGTATTTCGCCTGATTCTCGAAGATGGAGACGCCTTTGCCCTTCACCGTATGGGCCACGATCATATGGGGGCGGCCCGCCACCCCGTCCGTGGCCTTGAGCGCGGCCAGGAGTTCCGGGAAGCTGTGGCCGTCCACTTCCTGGGTGTGCCAGCCGAAGGCTTCCCATTTCTGCGCCAGGGGCTCTAAACCCATCACGTCCGCGGTGCGGCCGTCGATCTGCAGGCGGTTGCGGTCCAGTACGGCCACCAGGTTGTCCAATTTATAGTGGGCTGCGGACATGGCTGCTTCCCAAATTTGCCCTTCCTGGACTTCGCCGTCCCCCAGCAAAGCGTAGACCCGGGCGCCGCTGCCGTTGAGGCGGGCCGCCAGGGCCATGCCGTTGGCAATGGACAGGCCCTGGCCCAGGGAGCCGGTCGAGACTTCCACTCCCGGAGTGCAGGAGGAGTCGGGGTGTCCTTGCAGGGAGCTGCCGAACTGCCGCAGGGTGAGGAGTTCTTTCCGGGGGAAATAACCCAGCCGGGAGAGCACCGCGTAAAGCGCGGGCGCGGCGTGGCCCTTGGAGAGCACGAAGCGGTCCCGCCCAGGCCAGCAGGGGTCCCGGGGGTTAAAACGCATCTGCGCGAAAAACAGGGCCACCAGGATATCGGTGGCCGACAGCGACCCTCCGGTGTGCCCGGACCCGGACTTAAAGAGCATCTCCAGGATGTCCAGGCGGACCTGGCGGGCTATTTCCTGCAATTGGGAAATGTCGGGAATTTCTTGGTAAATCGGCATCACAGCGAAGTTGCCCTCTAAATTTAAATATAATCAATAATAGCAATATTTGCTACCATAACCCCAAAAAAGCTGCAAGGCGGAGAAAAATATCCGGTGATTTGGCCGTCGATCCGGCTGATCAGCGCTCAAATTCAAGGCGAAGGGTGGGGCCGCCTTTTTGGGAATTTAAACTGGATTTGCCAAAACCGCTCACTCTTCCTTCATAGATGTCATCGTTCTTATCATCTTTAATCAAGACCCCCCCAGTCTTATTGACATGGCCGTTCATGATGGTTTTGCCCTGATCGTTCATGATCACCACCGTGCCTTTGTCATCAATCCAGCCTCGATAGACTTTTCCTGCTTGATAGGCGGTCACCAAGCCTGAAATCCCTGGCTGCGAAGCAGATAAACCGATAATAACTACCATCGCTAAGACAAAAAAAGTTCTCATTTTGCAGGATCCTTCTGGGGTTACGGGGTAACGGCCGGATATGCCGCGGCCCATGAGGGGTTAATCCGGTGCGGCCGCGCCCGCAAGGGCAAAAACGGACATTATGGGCCGGCGAAGCGGATTTTGCCCCGGCGGACATGCTCATCATACCTTAACGCGCGGCAAAAGGAAGGAAGATTCTTTAAAATACGAGCCGGTTGCAAAATGCTTAATTAACCATATTTTCTCTGCGTATTCTCGGTGTCCTCTGCGTCTCTGCGGTGGAAAAAAGAAGTGATTCACCCCAGAGACGCAGAGAGCGCAGAGGAAAGAATTTTGCAAAAAGCTCAGACACGATTGACGATTTCCTCGCGCTCCAGTTGGCGGCCCCGAGAGGGAAAATTATCTTGGTTCATTCTTGTTCTTCTTTAATCCAAGGTTATATAATGACATGTTAGTATCTTTGGCCCCCTAGCCCGGGGCCGTCCTGAGGAGAAAAGCAATGGCCCTGACCCGGGAGGAAGTGCTGCACGTGGCCACCCTGGCCCGGCTCAGCCTGGAGCCCGACGAGGTGGAGCTGTTCACCCGGCAGCTCAACGATATTCTGGCTTACGTGGAGAAATTGCAGGAGTTGGACACCGCGGATGTTACCCCCATGGCCCACGCGGTCCCGGTCTTTAACGCCTTCAGAGAGGATAAGGTGAAACCGGGCCTGCCCCGGGAGGAGGCCCTGGACAATGCGCCGGCACGGGAAGAGGGGAGTTTTGTGGTGCCCCGGGTGATTTAAAGACGGTTTTGCGTTTTGCGTTTTTCGTTTTTGGTCTTCGGTCTTTGGTCTTTGGTCTTCGGTAAAAAATTGGCCGCAAGGTTCGTCCCGGTATTTTAAACTTTGAACTTTGAACTCGGAACTATAAATGACTGACGCTCTATATAGCTTAAGCATATCTGAACTGGCCCCGCTCTTGGCCCGGCGGGAGGTGTCGCCGGTGGAGGTGACGGAGCGGATTCTGGACCGCATCCAGGAGATGGATGGGCAGCTTAACTCCTATTTGACGGTGGATGTGGAGGGGGCGAAGGCCCAGGCTAAGGACGCGGAGGCCCGTCTGGGGCGGGGGGAAGCCACGGCCCTGACCGGCATTCCCCTGGCCTTGAAGGACGTGCTCACCACCAAGGGGTTGCGGACCACCTGCGGGTCGAAAATTCTGGATAATTTTGTGCCGCTCTTCGACGCCACGGTTTGCGCCAAACTGCGAGAGGCCGGCGCGGTCTTCCTGGGCAAGGTGAACATGGACGAGTTCGCCATGGGTTCCTCCACGGAAAATTCGGCCTACGGTCCCACCCACAACCCCTGGAACCGGGACTATATCCCCGGAGGCTCCAGCGGCGGGTCCGCGGCTGCAGTGGCCGCGGATTTGTGCGCCGCGTCCCTGGGGTCGGACACCGGGGGCTCCATCCGCCAGCCAGCCAGCCACTGCGGGGTAGTGGGCCTGAAACCCACCTACGGGCGGGTCTCCCGGTACGGCCTGGTGGCCTACGCCTCATCGCTCGACCAGATCGGGCCTTTGACCAAAGAAGTGCGGGACGCGGCCCTGCTGCTGAACTGCATCGCCGGCCACGACCCCAAGGATTCCACTTCCGTGGACGCGGCCGTGCCCGATTACCTGGAGGGTTTGGGAAGGGAGATTAAGGGATTAAAGATCGGCGTGCCCCGGGAATACTTCGGCCCGGGCCTGGACCCGGAAGTGGCCGGGGCGGTGCAGGCGGCGCTAAAAACCTTGGAAGGACTGGGCGCGGAGCTATTAGAGGTGAGCCTGCCTAACACCGAGTACGGGGTGGCGGTCTATTATGTTGTGGCCGTGGCCGAGGCTTCTTCCAATCTGGCCCGCTACGACGGGGTGAAATACGGGGTGCGGCAGGAGGGGCGCAATCTTTTGGAGATGTACGCGGCCACCCGCACCAGGTGGTTCGGCCCGGAGGTGCGGCGGCGCATCATGTTGGGGACGTATGCTTTGTCCGCGGGTTATTACGACGCCTATTACCGCAAGGCCTCCCAGGTGCGGGCCTTGATCCGGGGGGATTTTGACAGGGCCTTTACCCAGTGCGACTTGCTGGCCACCCCGGTTTCCCCTACGCCCGCGTTCCGGCTGGGGGAGAAGATGGCCGATCCCCTGACCATGTACCTGTCGGACATCTTCACCATCTCCGCCAACCTGGCGGGTATTCCCGGCATTTCCGTGCCCTGCGGCTTCAGCGCCGGCGGCCTGCCCATCGGCTTGCAGCTCATGGGCCCGCCCTTCGGGGAGGCGGCACTGCTGCAGGCGGCTTATGCCTTTGAGGAGGCCACGGAGTTTCATCGGCGGAAGCCGGGGCTATAATACGGTCTTCGGTCTTTGGTCTTCGGTCGTTGGTAAAATTTGCCGTAGCGAACCTTGTATTCGCCCCAGACGTCCAGGGCGAACACAAGGTTCGCTCCTGCGGAAAAATCTGCGTTTGATGAGGGGATAAGGATATTATTTAGTTCGGCTTGAGAACCGGATGATGCCGGAAGATAGCTGAGGAGCCATTAAGTGATTGGCAATTTGAAGCATAAGTTGTTGGTCTTTATATTATTGGCTGCATTTTCCTGCCTGGGCGGGGCTGCGGTGGCGGCGGAGGAAGCCGGCAACGGCCGCCTTACCCTGCAGCGGGCCATGGACATTGCGCTCAAGGAGCATCCCACCCTGAAGGAGTCCAAGGAGCGGGTGGCCGCGGCCCAGTACCAGATCGGCGCGTCCCGGGCCGCGTATCTGCCCCAGGCCTCCTTCAGCAGCCAGGTCTTTTACGGCAACTCCTTTCCCGGCAGCACGGGGACGGGGGTGTCCACCAGCCCCGCGGGCCTGGGCAACTTCGGGGCCAGGAACGCCTCGGATTTTTATACCAACCGTTTCTCCTTCAGCCAATTGATCTTTGACTTCGGGAAGACTCCCGGGTTGATCGACCAGTCCCGGGCCACTTTCCACCAGTCCCGGGAAGATTACGCCGGCAACCGCCAGCAGGTGGTCCTGGATGTGCGCAGCGCCTATTTCGGCTACCTCGCGGCCATCCGGGCCCGGAAGGTCACCGAAGAGACGGTGCGCCAGAACCAGGAGCTGGTGAAACAGGCCCAGGGTTTCTATGACGTAGGGCTCCGGGCCAAGATCGACGTCACCAAGGCGGAAGCCAATCTTTATACTGCCGAGGCCGATCTTATCAGGGCCAAAAACGCGGTGGACCTGGCCAAGGTCACCCTGATGACCGCCTTGGGAATGAAAACTTTTCCCTTTGAAGGCCTGGAGGACGTCCTGGAGATCACCCCCATTCCCCATACCCTGGGGGAATTAAGGGCCCAGGCCCTGGGACGGCGGCCGGAGATCGTGAAGAACCGCTACCAGGATGATTTCAACAAGGCCGCGCTCCGGGTGGCCCGGGCCGGGTGGCTCCCCACCTTGAGCAGCCAGGCGTCCTACGGCTGGTCGGGTCCCAACGCGCCTA
>DYJG01000767.1 GCA_020723225.1 Desulfobacca acetoxidans
GGGGCTGAACAAGGTGTTTTACTCCGACAGCGGCTCCACCGCGGTGGAAGTGGCCCTGAAGATGGCCTTTCAATACTGGCAGTTACGGGGCTTTCCCCAAAAGCAGCGCTTTTTGAAACTGAGCGGCGCATATCACGGGGATACCCTGGGCGCAGTGTCCGTGGGGGGGATCGCCATCTTTCACGATATTTTTCAACCTTTGCTCTTTGAAACCCTGGAGGCCCCGGCTCCTTACTGCTACCGCTGCCCCCAGGAAAAGGACTGTCAGGAGCAATGCCTTAAGCGGCTGGAGGAACTGGTGGCCGCGCACCACCAGGAACTGGCGGCAGTGATCCTGGAGCCGGTGATGCAAGGGGCCGGAGGGATGATCCCCCAACCCCCCGGGTATCTGGCCTGGGTCCGGGAAGTGACGCGGCGCTACGACGTCCTGCTCATTGCCGACGAAGTGGCCGTGGGTTTCGGGCGCACCGGGACCATGTTCGCTTGTGAGCAGGAAGGGGTGAGTCCCGATCTTCTATGCCTGGCCAAGGGCATCACCGGGGGTTATCTGCCCCTGGCCGCAACCCTGGCCACCGATGAGATCTACCGGGCCTTTTTGGGGGGATTCGACGAATTCAAGGCCTTTTTTCACGGCCATACCTATACCGGCAATCCCCTGGCCGCGGCCGCGGGGGTGGCCAGCCTGGAGGTCTTTGCGAAAGAGGAAGTGATCAAATCCCTGCCGCCGAAAATCGAGAAGCTGAGCCGTCTGCTGGCAGAGATGAAAGAACACCCCCACGTCGGGGATATCCGCCAACGGGGTCTGATGGCGGGCATCGAGCTGGTCCGGGACCGGGAAAGCCGGGAGCCTTTTCCCCCGGCCCGGCGCACCGGCCACCGGGTGATTCTGGAGGCCCGGAAACGGGGGGTAATTCTAAGGCCCCTGGGGGACGTCCTGGTGCTGATGCCGCCCTTGTGCATTGCTGATGAGGAACTGGAGGAACTGGGCCGGGTAACCCATGAGTCCATCAGCCGGGGGACAACAGAGCCTTAAACGAAGAACCGGGCAATCGCGCAGAGACTTGTGGTAATACTGTAAAGAAAAATCTTTATTCACAATGGAACTATTTCTTGACAAATTACCAGCTTTGTTTAACAAAATCATGATATAGTGAC
>DYJG01000093.1 GCA_020723225.1 Desulfobacca acetoxidans
CCCCAATTACCCCCCAATTACCCTTCTCGCTATTACTATTTCTCGTGGCAGACCTACATGGTCCCAACAACTTTAATGGTTCTTGTCACCCTAACGCCGCCAATCCTTTCCGATCAATCAGATCGAGCAACCGTTGCGCCGGGCCGCTGGGTTTTTTCTGCCCCCGTTCCCATTGTTGCACCGTGGTCTTGCCGATGCCCAGGATCGCCGCAAACACCGCCTGGCTGACATGATTCGCCTGGCGGATGCGCCGGATATCCTCGGGCCGAAACGCCCGTTTGGGCGGCAGGCAAAGGGCCTTCACCTGGCGCATGGTAATTTCGTCCATGGCCCCGGCCTTGAACAGATCTTGCGCCATCTCCTGGGCAATATCCAAAATCTCACTCATGATGTTTTACCTCCACAATAGAGCCTTCCTGCAGAAGCAGGCTCACTTGCTCATCCGTTGCCGACACAAAAGCCTCAGCAACCAAGCTTAGGGCTTGCTTTTCCTTCTCCGAAATACTGGCCCTGGCATTTTTGGCGAAGGCATAAAGAAAGACAATACGATCCGTGTTCGGCCTTTTGTACCCGATAATAATCCGATAGCCGCCACGCTTCCCGCTCCCTTCCCGTGCCAGCCGCTTTTTAAACAAACCGCCGCCAAGATCGGCCTCTACTTGCCCCGCAACAACTTCCGCCGCCGCTTGTACCAAGGCGAAATCCGGAACATCCTCCATGCGCGCCCAGCGGGTGAACCATTTGTTTTTGAATACTCTCATTTTTTCTAATATATCACTTAGTGATACAATTTATCAACTGAAAATTGGATAAAAAAATGCCCGGCCGCAGCCGGGCATTTCTTTGTAAAGAGCTTCCGGGGGCGGCTCACCCGCCCCCGGAGAGTTAATGGCTCGCCGGCGGTACGCCGTGCGACTTTACTTCACCTTCGGCACGAACTTGGTGGTGTATTCCGGATAGTGCTTCCGGAGGTCTTTCTTAATGATCTTGCCGGTGGGAGTGCGCGGAATGGCCGGCAGGAAGACCACTTCCCGGGGCAGTTTGTAAGTGGCCAGCAAATCCATGGTGGATTTGATGATCTCGTTGGCCAACTCCTGGGAGGCAGTGTGGCCGCCCTCCAACTCCACCATGGCCACCACTTTCTGGCCCATGATTTCGTCGGGGATGCCCACCACCGCGTCGTCCCGCACTGCGGGGTGGCGGAGGATGCAGTCTTCGATCTCCGAGGGCGCCAGGCGGAAGCCGGAGGACTTGATCATGTCGTCTTCCCGGGCCTGGAAGAAGATGAAGCCGTCTTTGTCCATCATGACCGCGTCGCCCATCATGTTGAAGCCGTCTTTGATGCCCTTTTTCATGGACTTCAGGAGCTTCTGGTCCTGTATGTAGGGCTTCCAGTACAGGGTGGCGGTGGGGCCTTTGATCATCATGGAGCCCACTTCGCCGGGGCCCGCGGTGGTGCCGTCTTCCCGCACCACTTTGATCTCGAAGCCGGGGAGCGCCCTGCCGATGGAGTCGGGCATGGGAATATCGCTCATGGTGTTGGAGGTCACCAGGTGCATCATCTCGGTGCCGCCCAGGCCTTCCCAGATGGGTTTGCCGGTCTTGGCCTGCCACATGGCCAGGGTCTTGCCGGTCAAGGCGTCGCCGCCGGTGGTGTACATCCGCACGCTGGAGGCGTCGTAGTCGTTGAAATTGGGCATTTCCAGCAGCTTCCGGTACGCCGTGGGCAGACCGGTGATCACCGTGATCTTGTGCTTCTGGATGGTTCCCATCATGTCGTCCGGGGTGAACTTGGGCAGCAGGGAAATGGCGGCCGCGCCGGCAAAGGGGATGTTGCAGAAGGTGCCGTAGCCCGCGGCAAAGGTCACGGGGGCGGAACCGCCCAGCACGTCGCCGGGGCCCATCTTATAGACATACTTGTTCACCACGTTGGACTCGATGAGCACTTCCCGGACGAAATGCACGCAGCCCTTGGGCTGGCCGGTGGTGCCGGAGGTGAAAAGGATGACGCCGATGTCGTTGGCGTCCAGCTTGACGTTCGCAAACTGGTCGGAGGCCGTGGCCATCTCTTTGGCGAAGGAAACAAAGCCCTTGGCCGTTACTTCATCGGGGTTGCCGCCCACCACGATGAGCTTGGTGTCCTGCTCGAATTCGTGCTTGGCTGCTTCCACCGGTCCCATGAGGGGGAAGCTTACCACAAAGGCCGCGAATTCGGCGTTGTTCACCACGAAGGCCACTTCTTCCTTGGCCCACAAGGGGGAGACGGGCACCGGGATGGCGCCGATCTTCTGGACGCCGAAGTTGGCGGCAACGGCTTCCGGCATATTGGTCATGCGCAGGCCCACCCGGTCCTGAGCCTCGACGCCAATCTTTTTGAGGACGTTGGCGAACTTGTTGGCCATGGCCAGCAACTCTTTGTAGGTGATCTTCTGATCGCCAAACAGAATGGCAAGCTGGTCACCCCGGCCTTCCTTCACATGCTTGTCCAGAAATTCTTCCGCAATATTCCACTGTCCTGAAGCATACTGCTTGAACTCCTCAGGCGCGGTATAGTCGGCCCAGAGTTCTTTGGGGGGCAAATAATCGGCAGGAATTTTACCCATGTACTGCATCCTCCTTCTGGCGTTTAGTTATCTAAAGGGTTCTCGGCCTTTACAGGACTAAACCATGTGAAGCATATTACAAGGTCTTGGGCAAGTGTCAAGAAATTTATGGGTTTGCAGTTTTCGGTTTTCGGTTATTAGCTTTCGTTTTTTATCCTGGTACACCGGCTTCAAACTGTTTTCCAGCCAAGATCAAGGGCGGATTTGATATACTATTTTTAAGAGCTTTTGCCGAAAACCGAAAACCGAAAACCGAAAACCGAAACGCAAAACGAAAAACGCAAAACGAAAAACGAACAAATGCCCACCGTCGCCCTCATCGGCCCCGAACTCTACCCCATCCCCCCCATCCGGGGGGGCGCGGTGGAGCTGTTCATCGAGCAGACCGCGGCCCGGCTCACCCATTGGCGGCCGGTGGTCATCGGCCCGTCGGACCCGGAGCTGCCGGACCATGAGGTGCTGGGCGGCGTGGAATATTTTCGCATTCACCTAAGCGGTTGGCGGGGACGCCTTTATAAGCGCCACCGCCGGCTCTTTCCCTTCTACGACCGGCGGGTGGCGGCCATTCTCCGCCGGATCCGGCCGGACCTGGTGCATATCCACAATCGCCCTCTCCTGGCCTCGTTTTTGGGAAAATGCCGGGGACTGGAAAAGACCCCGCTGGTCCTGCATATGCATAACCTGCAAAATTCCCTGGGCCGCCGGGAAAAATCGCCTCCGGGCGCCTCCGTCCCGATGGCCGGATTCATCGGCTGCAGCCGGTTCGTGGTGGAGCAGGAAAAATCCCGGCTGGGCCGGGACGCGGCCGCCCGTTTTGTGGTTTATAACGGTGTTGACACCGAAGCTTTTCTAACCCCCTGGGACCATCCGGCCTCCAGGGAGAAAATACGTCACCGGTATCAATTAACGGATGAACCAACGGTCCTCTTCGTGGGCAAGCTCCGGGAAAGCAAAGGTGTCCAGATCCTCCTGGCGGCCATGGAACAGGTCTGGTCCCGATTTCCCCCGGCAGTCCTGGTCCTCGTGGGGGGCACGGAATTCGGCCTGGGCCGCACCGACCGGGAGACCCCTTTTCTCCGGGAAATGCGCCGCCGGATAGAAAAAGCCCGGGGCCGGGTGGTCCTCACCGGCTTCATTCCCCCGGCCCGCATCCCGGAGGCCTATCTCCTGGGGGATATCTTCGTCGGCCCTTCGCAAATCGAAGAAGGCCTGGGCATGGTTTTTTTAGAGGCCTCAGCCGCGGGCCTGCCCATCATCGCCAGCCGCCGGGGAGGCATCCCCGAAATCGTCCGGGACGACTTTAACGGCCTGCTGCTGCAACAACACGATGACCCCCGGGAACTGGCCGCAAAAATCAACCTGCTGCTGGAGGACCAGGACCTGCGCCGGCGCCTGGGCCGGCAAGGCAGGGCTTTTTTTCAGGACAACTTCTCCTGGGAGATAATCGCCCAACGCCAGGAAGAGGTGTATGATGAGATTGTGGGGAGATAAGCTGTCAGTTTTCAGCTATCAGCGGTCAACTAAAGAAAATACAACGGAAAATGGATCTAATTTGGCTCATCCCGCTTTAAGTTTTTAAAGCTGTAAGCTGAAAGCTGATAGCTGACAGCCAAAATCCAACAAGATTTCAAGGATCTAAACCTTTGGGACATAAGTTGTTAACGTGGGGAGTCCGTAATTACTTACGCCGCCAGGTGCGAAAACGGCCGCCTCTGCCCCTGGACGGGCTCGACCCTAAGAAGGTGCAGCGGGTGTTGCTGATCAACAGCACCGCCCTGGGAGATCTGCTCTTCTCCACTCCGGCCATCCGGGCCCTAAAAGAGACCTATCCCCATTGGCGCCTGGACCTCCTGGTCAACCCGAGTTACGCGGCGCTGATGCAACAGAATCCCCACCTGGAACGCCTCATCCCCTTTCCCGGACGCAGTTGGCGTCTGCTGGGCCTGATGCGGGAGCTGAAACGCGAGTCTTACGATCTGGTGATCATCCTCCACGGCAACGACCCCGAAGCCACCCTCCTGGCCTGGTCCGCCGGCAGCCCTTATATCATCGGCTCGGCGTACAGTCCCTTGAGCTTCGCCTATGCCGCCAAGGTGGAAAGAAAGGACCCTTTTCAGCACGCCATCGAACGGCGTCTGGATTTCGTGCGCCTCCTGGGAGCGGATGCCCCGGATAAAAGAATGCAACTCTTCTTGACCCCGAAAGAGTTAATCCGGGCCGAGGTGCTTGCCATCAGGCATTTCGGCGAAAACCCTGCGGTGGTGGCGGCCTTCCACCCATTCGGCTCCGGCCGTTACAAATGGTGGCCTCCAGAGTCCTATGCCGCCTTGGGCAACCACCTCCACGAGACTTATGGAGCCGCGATCCTGCTCATCAGCGGCCCCGGGGACCGGCAGGAAGCGGAGTCCCTGGCGGGCCGCCTGGCCGGCCCCGTCCTGGTGACCGGCGGGCGCCCTCTCCCCGAAGTGGCGGCCTTCCTGAAACATTGCCACCTGTTCGTGGGCAATGACAGTGGCCCTTTGCACCTGGCTCTGGCCTTGGGAGTCCCCAGCCTCGCCCTCCTGGGTGCGGACCATCCCCGGCGCATCGGCCCCCATGCAGTGGATTGGGGCACTTTCCTCTACCGCAAGGAAGAGGTCTGCCCTCAGGAGCACTGCCTGAACCAAAAGTGCCCGGACAATAAATGTCTCCAGGCCATCCGGGTGGGGGAAGCGGCGGATCTCATCCGCACCTGGTGGCAACCCCGGTTTAAGGCAGAGCAATCAGGGGGAAAAGGTGAAAAGGGAAAAAGGTGAAAAGGGTTAAAAACAGATCCCTTTCCCTTTTATCAGCCTTGAGTTTGAAAAGAAGTAAATGTTGAAAGATTAAGTAGTTATCAGAACTGGCTTCTTCCCTTTTCCCCCTTTCCCCTTTTTCCCTTTTCCCCCAAAATTTTTCCTTGTGCCTTATTTCTCATAATTATCCTCCTCCTCCAAAATCTCTGGGCATCTGACCCCTGACCCCTGGCCCCTGTCTCCTGGGGTGAATCACCCCTGCCGGTGATACCGATTCCCCCAACACTTCCGGGGGAGACCCGGCCCAGAGCCAAGAAATCAGGGGCGAGGAATCTTTGGGGAAGAAATCATTTAATTAATCCAGCATGTTGTCTTCTTCTATTTTTGTGTCGGATTTCGCGCCATTTGGCACAAAATTAGCTTAAAGAGACTGAGGCATGAAACCAGAGGTATGCAGAAATGCCTGGCTCATCCCGAGCCAGGAAAACAATTCCAGGCTCCCGATACCAGCTAGAGCCTTGCCGAAAGGGGGTGAAGACCCAGAGTATTCGTGCATTATTTGCGGACAGAGTTTCCACAAGCCATTATGAATTAATCGTTGAAGGAGGAATCTGAATGTCCGATGATCTGAAAAAAGAGGTTCAAGAAGCACCACTGCTGTGGCCTCTAAATCCAATCCCCACTTTTGAAGAAGTATATGATCCCAAGATCTGCACCGAGGCCTCCCGGGAAATCTCCACCATCTTCGAGGGGTGGCTCCATCCCAAGCACGAGATGGCCAAACCCGAAGCCCTGGGCCAAATCCGGGTCCTGGAATGCGGCCACGGCGGCTTGCAGTGCAACACCATGCAGGGAGGCGGCTACCTGGCGGAATTGGGGGCCAACGTCATCATGGTGGAACCCCCCGGCGGCTCCCCCATCCGCAAGCTGACCGCGTTCGGGCGCAAACGTTACATGTTCAAGGACAACGTCAACGGCGACCTCTGCGGCGGCACTTTTCTCCATGAATGCCGCAACAAGCAGTCCATCACCCTGGACCTCACCAGCGAAGAGGGCCGGGAAATTCTGAAGAAGCTGGTAGTGCACGCCGACGTGCTCATTGAGAACTATGCCCCCGGACAGTTTGACGCCTGGGGCATCGGCTACCGCCAGCTCTCTAAGATCAACCCCCGCCTCATTTACGTCTGGAACGGCCAGAAAGGCCAATGGGGCCCCTTAGCGGACAAACCGGGAGAGCTCTATCCCTCCTCGCCCTGTTCTTCCGGCTGGTGCCATGCCACCGGCCTGCCCAAGTCCTTCGGCGGCACCCCCCTGCGGGCCGGCGAACGGGCCGACGACATCCTCTGCGGCAACCTTACCGCCCACGCCACCTGCGCCGCCCTGATCTACCGGGACAATGTTTCGGGTAAAGGCCAGTTCGTAGAGGTCACCTCTGCGGAAGCCCATCTCCGGATCCATGACTATGCCTGGGGGTGGTACGGCGTTGACGGCTCCTCCAAACCCCGTTACGGCAACTGGGACCTGGCCATCAACATCTATTCGGTCAACCCCTGCAAAGACGGCTACATGATGGTGGGCGGCGGCCATGACCGGCTGTGGTACCGCATCTGGAAGACCGTGGGCAAGGACCGTCCCGAGCTGGAAGACATGATCCTGGATGAGCCCACCCTGCGGGTGGTCATCGACCGGGTCGGCCACGACCAGCAGGTCAAAACCCTGGTCTGCCTCACCGACTGGATGAAGGACTGGACCCGGGAAGAATGCCGGGCCAAGCTGCTGGAAGAGGAAGTGGCCGCTGGCGGCGTTTCCTTCCTGGACGAAGTCGCGGAAGAGCCCCACTACAAATACCGGGGCATGGTTCGGTCCATTGACACCGCCCACTACGGCAAAGTGCTGTTCTGCGGCTCCGTGTTCTATGGCCACCGCACCCCGGGCCGGGTCAAAGACCTGGGCCGCCCCGTGGGCTTCGACAACAGCGACGTCTACCGCAAGCTTCTGGGCTTCGACACCGATAAGCTGAATGAGTTGTATACCAAAGGGCTCATCTAATAGAGGGGGTTAGGAAATATGACCGAACACCTGGATAAACTACCCTTTGAAGAATATTGCAAGACCGTATTCAACAAAGACACGCTTGCAGAGAAACCCGAATGCCTGAAGGGCTATCGGGTGCTGTCCTGCACCCAGTACATCCTGGGCCCCTGCGCCGCCGCCTACCTGGGCGAGCTGGGCGCGGAGGTCATCAAGATCGAAGTGCCCCGCCTGGGTGAGCCCATGCGCCACTGCTCCCCCTACAACGAACCCTGGTTCTACCCGGTTTCCCGGTGGAACCCGGGCCGCGGCACTTCCCCGGCCTTCCAGGGCGCCAACCATAACGAATACTTCGTCACCCTGGACTACCGCAAACCGGAAGCCAAGGAGATCTTCTACAACTTGGTGCAGAAGACCGACGCCATGGTTTGGAACTACCGGCCCGGCACCTTCGACCGCTGGAAGATCGGCTACGGCGCTTGCAAAGAGGTGAACCCCAGAATCGTCCTGGCCTGGTGCGGCGGCTTCGGCGGCTTCGGCCCCGGCCGGAACTGGGCCTCTTACGACATCCTGGGCCAGGCCAAGGGCGGCGTCTTTTCCTTCACCGGCCACCGGGCCGGCCGCGCCTCCGCCGGCTTCCCCAGCAAACACACCACCTGGATCATGGACTACTCCATCGGCATGCTGGTTTCCACCGCCATGCTGGCCGGCCTCTATTGGCGGGATACGGTATCCAACCTGGGCAACTACTTCGAGTGCTCCCAGGTGCAGGGTTCCACCCGCTACACCGAGTACGGCCTGCCGCTCTGGGGCCGCATGGGCATCGTCCGCATGCGCTGGGGCAACTGGGACACGGAAATCTGCGTCAACGGC
>DYJG01000768.1 GCA_020723225.1 Desulfobacca acetoxidans
ATCCGGTGAACGCCAAGGCCCGGTCCATCATGGGGGTGAGGGCCTACCCTTCGGTTTTGGAGATCCCGGACCCCGTGGACCTGGCGGTGATTATCGTCCCCAGCCCTTCGGTGGCCCAGGTGCTCCAGGAGTGCGGGCAGAAAGGGATTAAGGGCGCCATCGTCATCACCGCGGGTTTCAAGGAGTTGGGGGGAGAAGGGATCAAGAAGGAGGCCGAAGTCTTAAGCGCGGCCCGGCAGAGCGGCATTCCCCTGCTCGGCCCCAATTGCCTGGGGATCATCAATACCGATCCGGTGGTTTCCCTGAACGCCAGTTTCTCCCGGTTGATGCCCGCCCCCGGCAATATCGCCCTGGTCTCCCAATCCGGCGCGGTGGGGGTGGCGGCCCTGGAGTACGCCCAATCGGAGAAGATCGGGCTGTCTAAGTTCGTGTCCGTGGGCAACAAGGCGGATTTGAGTGAAAACGATTTCTTGGCCTACCTCCAGGAAGACCCCCGGACGGACGTCATTCTCCTGTATCTGGAGGATCTGGCCGATCCGGGCAGGTTCTTTCAATTAGCCGAAAGCGGCTCCGCCCGGAAACCCATCCTGGCCATCAAGTCGGGGCGCACCGCGGCCGGGGCCAAGGCCGCGTCCTCCCATACCGGGGCCCTGGCGGGGTCGGACGCGGCCTATGACGCCCTCTTCGCCCAATGCGGCGTCATCCGGGTAGAATCCCTGGAAGAGCTGTTCGATTACGCCCTGGCCTTTGCCACCCAACCGCTGCCCAAGGGCAACCGGACCGCCATCGTCACCAATGCCGGGGGCCTGGGGATTATGGCCACGGACGCCGCGGAGCGCTATGGCCTGGCCATGGCCGATTTCCGGGAAGAGACCATGGCCCGGTTCCGGGAGGTCCTGCCCCCCGCGGCCAATATCCACAATCCGGTGGATGTCCTGGGGGACGCCAATGAGGAGCGCTATGCCGCGGCCCTGGAAGGGGTGCTGTCCGATCCCGGAGTGGACGGGGCCATCGTCATTTCCACCCCCCAGTTGATGACCAATCTGGCGGCCATTGCCACGGAGGTGGCCCGGGTGGCCGCCCGGCATCCGAAGCCCACCCTGGTCTGCCAAATGGCCCTGGGGGAGATTGAAGAGACCCTGACCCTCCTCA
>DYJG01000094.1 GCA_020723225.1 Desulfobacca acetoxidans
CTCAAAATCCCCCGAGGGCAACCTTGTGCCGGTTCGAGTCCGGCCTCCGGCACCAGTAATTTCGAGGGTTTTGGGGTTCAAGAAATTGACCCCTTTTTTTGTGAGCAGCGGGTGAGTAGGCCGGTGAGTGGACTGGTCCCCCTATACCCCCGCACCTTCTTCTAACACCAATTCGCAATCAAACGACAATTTTTTGGGCGAACCTTGTGTTCGCCCTGAACGCTCAATGTGAACACAAGGTTCGCCCCTACGGTTTAACGCCTTTTGATTGCGAATTGGTATAAGACATCATTTGGAAAAGTATTCCCGTTGCCTTGATTTGTCCGTGTTCCCGAAGAACTGGCGCCACCAGGTGTTGTTTTCGTCCAGGTAGCCTAACGGTTCCTTCTTCTTTTTTCTTTGGGTTGCGGCCCATTCCCGGAAAGCGTAGTGGCGATAGAGCCGCATGAACTCACCCAGATAGATGTCCGCCACGCGCCGGTTTCCCCGGATAACCAGCATGTTCTCGACGTTCTCGTTGCAGGAGGGGTCGCTGAAGTTGGCCGACCCGGAAACGACCAGGGGATCGTCGCCCAGTGGATCGACGAGCATGTACTTCGTGTGGACGTACTTGACGTGGGAATTTAAACCGGAGAGGGTCTCGGCGAGCCAGCGATCGAACGAGTCTTTGCCGAGGTACCCGCCGACGGCGAAGAGGTTTTCATCCATCATGCGCAGGTCGATGATCTTTTGCTCCTCCGCCTTCTGTTTGGCCTTGTCCTGGCGGGCCACCACCATCTTTTCCATGAGGGCGTAACGGAGCGGGGCGCTGCCGGTGAGATAGACCTGCTGGAACTTCTGATTCATGCCGAAGGCGAAGGACATGAACAGGGCATCCTTGGCGCCGGCGGCCAGGCGAGCGTAAAAATCCAGGGCATCGGTCGTCTGCCGGGGGCTGAAGATGGTGCTGGCGCCCTCGGGGGGGGCGCCGGCAGGGAGGGGATACTGCGCGGTGAGGATGGGCCCCAGCTTGCTTTTGTGGGGATCCAGGCTCAGCTCTTGCCAGTAGTCCCGGAAGGCCGCGGCCACTTTCTCATCCTTGACCACGTGCACGACGTTGGAATGGCCGAAGATGCCGCCTATGGAGAAATTTGTGGAACCGGTCAAGACGGCCACCGGCGTGTTCGACTTCAGCAGCACGATGAATTTGTTGTGAGAAATGTCTTGGGGTTTTGCCAGACGCTCGATGCAGGTGGTTTTAAATCCCATGGCGGCCACTGCCCGGCGATTGTTTCCGGTTTGGGTCGTGGTCACTTTGCCGGTCTTGGAGGTCTTGGTGTCCACTATCTCCCGGGCATGGTAGATGATCTTCAGGTCCACGCCCCTGTTCTCGGCGTCGCGCAAGGCTCGCAGCATACTTTCTTCCGTAAATTCATAGGCGGCCACCAACAGGCCCCAGCCCTTCCCCTCCGCCCGGGCGATAAACTTGAGAATGCCCTCATGCAAGCCCCGGGAAAGCCAGGTAAAGGCGGCATCGCCCACTTCTTTGGGGGGCTTTTTCGCAAAGCGGCGGGCATACTCCTGGCTACCCGCGGCTCCTCGGTTGAAAAATACGTCATGGGTGCGGCCGGTCTCGGATTCCGTCTGGACCCGGACCCCGGTCACCGCCTTCTCCTGGAGTTTGCCGGGCGGGCCATACAGGGCCATTACTTGGTAAGTGTAGTCGTGATCGGGTTTGGCGGAAAAATCGGACCAGGTGAACCCCTGGAGGGGATACTCCCGGGTGGACACTTTGCCACCCAGTTTAGGGCCTGGAGGCGGATTGGACTGGAACACCTTCATGCCCTTCATCCAGTAGGCTTCATTTTCCGTGTGATCGGTGCGATGAATGGCAAAACCCATCAACCCGTCACAATCCTTCTCCGCCATGTCCATGCCGAGCATCACGACGTGATTGCCGGCTACGGCCTTTACGGTGAGGCCATCGGTGGTCTCTTTCTTACGCATGATGTTCTCCTCGGGGTTGGGGGTGTTTATCGAACTCAAGCTAAGGAGACCGAAGCGATCATTTCATAAGGCCGAACCCGGTGTCGGGCTTGCCGACCACGGGGGTCTCCACCGGGAACACCTCTAATTTGACCTCCTCCTGCATGTGGGTGTTGATGACGAAGAAACGCCGGTCCGGATAGCTTTTCTTGCATTCACACATGGCTCGGATGATCAGGTCGACGTTCCGGGGATCGTCGTCGGACATCCCGAAACGCAGGTTCGGCTCCGAACCGTGAAGTTTAACGGCCTCTTCCACGGTTTGGATGATGGCCCGGCGTTTGAGCGCGGGGATGGTCATTTCCAATTTCGTATCGCCCAGTTCAAGTTGGACATCCTTGTTGCCCACGGGGAAAATGGTATGGTAGCGCGGTTCCTGGGGGATTAAACCATTTCGGTGAAGGACCCGGACACCCTCTTGAAGCGTTTCCCGGGAGTGGCCCCGGGCAGTGACGAGGGACAGAGGCCGCTGCCTGGCGCAGGCGTAGACAAAGAACTTCCAGGAAGGGCCCTGCCACTGGTCTCCACCGGAGGCAACCGCTTTCATCACGTCGTCCACGAAGTGCTGGGTCTGTCCGGGTTCGAGTTGATCCGGCGGGATATCGCGGAACCTGCGAAAGGAGTCGGCGAAGGTGGCGTAATCCTCCCACGGACCGGGGCGGCCCAGATGCGGGTGGATGTTGGCGAACTCGCCGGTGTTCACCGCACGCTCCGCTTTGGTTACCGTGTTGAGCAGGAAAATGGGGGTAGTCAGGAACATGATATTGTCGTCGAAATCAAAAAAATAGAAGCTGATGCCGTCGCTTGAAGTTGCCATGGATTGCTTCTCCTTATCTGAGTGGTTGACGACAGGGGCGCAAATTCCCGGCGAACGCGGGGTCACCATGCCCGGCGCCGCTTCGCAGTGTCGTGGTCCTTCGCCTCGAAGATCGGACGCCGTTTGTGATGCTCCTGATGATCTGGAAACATGGCCACGAAGAACTCGCTCCAGCCGCCCATCCGCATCCGCACCAGGTCGTAGCACTCCGGTAAACTCTGAGCTCTGGTCAGGGTGTCAGGGTCGGCGCAGGTGACGGCCATCATATTGGGGCCGAGTTCCCCCCGGGTGAATTTCACGATCAATTCGAGGAGTTCCTCTTCGGGGAAATCCTCCCGGATGTTGATGTTAACCGGAGCCCCGTTCGACAGGCCGATACCGAAGGGATCGATGACGCCGGGGCGGTCATCCGCGATCCCGGCTGCCCAGGATTTCAACGACTCCTCGGCGGCTCGGCCCTTCCGGGGCACGGGGAGATCGAGCGGATTGGGCGAGGGGCTGAAGTCTGAAGCCACCGGCTGGAAGGCGAGGCGGCCGTCTGCGGATGCGCCCAGGAACGAACCGATCCCGGCGTAGTCCTCAAACGTGGCGATCCCGGGGCTGATGACGAATTCTAAGGGGTGGACGGGCGTACTGAAGCGATTTTTAAGGCCTTGGAGCTTTCCGGCGATGAGCCCCGTCTCATCCCGGGCCACGTCGTAGGCCAATTGCATCAAATCGCGCAGCAGGCGGCGCCCGAAGTTGTCTACCTGTTCCTGTCCCTGGCCGAACTTGGGCCGCCCCAGGGCGTACCCTCGGAGCTTCTTGAAGCGTTCGGCCAGGACTGCGGTCCGATCGTCTCCCATCGTGCTGCTGCAAAAGGGTTCCTTCATGTTGTGGCCCCAGTCGCAAATGAGGCACTGAGTCAATTCCGGCAGCGTGAATACCGCCTCGTCGGAGAAGACCAGGTCCTGGATGGCCCAGAGCGCGTCGATGGCCGTGGCAATCCCGTTCATCAGCGGCGTCAGCAGCTTGTAGCGAGCGCCGCCGGCGCTCAGGTCGCGGCCGCTCTCCAGGCATCCGTCGATAAGGGCCGACAGCAGCGGACTGGGACAAACCAGTCTCAGATTGCCGTAGCGCGAGAACATCCCATCATAGAATTCCACCAACTTGTAGCGGTAGTGCTTCAGGAAGATGCCGTAGAACTGTTCGAAGGTTTTGATATCCTCCGGGCGTTCGGAGCGATAGGAAGCCTTTAGTCCCGTGAGGTGGACCGGTCCGGAAAGGGCATAGGCGCGCCCGCGGTTCAGCGCCATTTCGATGGCGTCAGGTACCGGCACGAAAGAAAAGGCGAACTCGGACCTGCCGGCCATGATCGATTCAAAACAGCCATCGCAGACCATATCCCGAGCATGGGCCAGATCCACCCGGGCGGCGCTCTCCCGGCCGCTCTCCAGCAAGCCCTCGACGACTTTCCGGTCGTTGATCAGGAAAGGATGAGCTCCACCGGCCAGCAGCGCTCGGACTGCTTCAACCAGAATTTCCCGGGGAGTCTCCGGGTTGACTCGCAGCGACAGGCACGGAGCATTCATCGGCAGGCGCCGGGCCGCGCGCAGGCACAGCATGGTGACGGTGTTGCAGCCGTCTTGCGGCGGATCGGCATCATTGGCCTGGTAGCCTCCCACGGTGACCTGCTGCACCCACTGGTTGAGGGCAGCGCCCTGGGGGAAATCGCCTCCCTGGTAGGTAATCGCTCCCGACCCGCGTGATAGCCGGTCGTTGAAGTGACAATGGTTCAATAAGACCTTTTCGTCCATCTTGATCCAAAAACAGTCGATGATTTCCTGGGCGTCTTCCTCCGAGAGCCCGCCCCGGTCGTAGAATGGCCCCAGGAGCTGATCCAGACGGCCGATGGACACCGACTCCCCGGTGATGTGCATACAGCAGTGCATGGAGAAGATGAGCTGCGCCGCCTCAAGGAACGTCTCAGGCGGCTGCTCCGCCAGCTTGTCCAGGCGAAGGGCGATGGCGTTCAGGTTATCCCGGTCCTGAGGGGAGCCGAAACGCATGCCCGCCAAGGTCTTCCTTGCCAATGCGGCGTAGTTGCGCAAATAGGCCTGAACGCCTTCCAGCGAGTAGATCACCGACAGATAGAATTCCCGAGCCTCTTGGTCCGCGGCAGTTTCGAGCCGTGCCCTGACGTCGGCCAGGAGCCCGGCCACGCCCTTATTGAGGAGTCTCCCATAGTCGGGAACATTGTGGCCCGCGGCCCCCGACTCGTTGAGCCGCAACGCAAAGGCTAGATCCTGCTCCTTGCTGTGCAGGTAGCGCATCACCTCAAAACCCGAGCCGAGGGTGTATTCCGGCACAACGCCGACGATGAGTTCCCTGGGATGAAGGCGGAAGGTGTCGAACCTCCGGCCTTCCGGTTCGCTGCTCAGAAGCTCCAGCGTTTTCTTGGTGGCAAACCCCTTACGCTCCGCGACGGAGCGGGTCAGGATCTCCTTCTCGGATTCGCTCAGGTACTTCTCCAGGTGGTCCAGTTCGGGAGTAGGACGGCGGCGGTACCACGTGTCGTGCCAGCGACTGAAGGTATAGCCGAGCAACTCGATGACCCGATCCGTGGGCATTGGTTCGAGCAGTTCGGCTTTCTCGGTGCGGTTGCCCAGTTGATGGAGGTAATCCTTGGAATTGTAGAACATCCGGCCGTTGTTGCTCCGGACCTCGAAGAAATCGTTCATGGGTACGGTAAGCGAAGGGTGGGGCGCTTCCAGCCCCAGTTCCATCGAGCTCGGTGTGTACCAGTAGTTCCCCAGGTCCGCCCGGGATACATGGAGGTGGCGCGAGATAATCTGGCCGGAGCGAACGTCGAACATCCCCTCCAGGACATGAGCAAATGCCGAGACGCTCTTGGCGTAAGAGACCTGGTAAATGCCATCCTCTTTGCCATACCGGTCACTGGAGCCTCGAAAAGGCTGGCTCTCGCCGACAAGCCGGTAGTTGACGCCGTTTTCATCATTCACGCGCACGCACTTAACATGGCTGCGGACATCGTCGTTGGTAATGATAGTGCCCACATGATCGCGGCCGATGAGGTTCTCCAGGTCGATGTCGGCCATCCCCAGCAGTTGTTCCCAGTCGTGCACAAACCTTTGCGTGAGGCAGAAGCACCCGCCTTTGTTAGACGGGAGTTCGTCACCGATGATGGCCCGGGCGGAAAAACACACCGGATCGACCGAACCGATCAGGCCGTGGAGCATGCGCCCCCCGTAAATCCGGCCGTCGTGGAGGCTGTCGCCGATAGTGAAGCCCGTCTTCTGCCCATCATAGGCGTCAGCTAAAGCCTCCAGGATCCGGTCGACCACCTCTTCGGCCTTGTTCTTTTCCAATGCCTTGACGTGAAAGAACAGGTCGCCATGAGTCAGCGCAAACGGGGTTCTGTCTCCGGTCAGAATCCAGTGGAGACGGTCTCCGCCCGAGAAGAGTTCGTGGTCCAGGGGAATACCTTCCGCCCTGCACCAGTGGGTCCATTGCTGGAAACCAACGCTGATAACTACAATCCACTCGAAATCAGCCGCCGCGGCCTCATCGTCTAGTGTCCGGGCGAGTTTCCTGAGTCCGGCAAGATCGAGGGCATCCGGAGACATGAGATGCACCGTCAAATAGGCTGCATGTTCCGAAGTAAAAGGCAGGCCTACTTGGGCATAGCGCATGGCGAGTTGTTCCTGCGGCGTGTTCCCGAACGAGCGGGTGTGGGCCACAATAGTACGATGACACGAAAGTCGTTTGGCTTGATTTACCGTGACCATGGTAGGCAACCTCCTGACGTCTCGCGAGTGCTTGATGATACGGAATCTCTTCCAGGAGATGGGTATCGGCACCCGGACTTTGAGCCATGAACCGAGATTCTGTCGCTGCCTTTCTCAACACGGTTAAAAAAAAGGTTTTGGAAGCTCTTTCCCGGAGTTTGATTGTGGACAAGTCTCCTCTTTTTATAGCCAATTACCTCGTGGGAAGCATGATAGCACAAATTTATATTGTAAAGAATATTTTTCGTAATTGATCGATGGGGTTAGGTGGGAGTGGCGAATATCTTGCCAGCGGGAGACTTATCACCGCTTAAAGCAAAGATGTAGATATGATCGTGTGTCCAGCTTGCTGGGCAACGTATGGGAGCTCGGCCTAGGCGCAATTTTCGGCGCTGCCGCACTGCCCGCCAAAAGAATTTTTCCCAGCCTCTCCGGTGAGTAGGCCGGTGAGTAGATTTTGCTTAAAAATATGTTAAATTAAGATTAATTGCTCATACCGTTTCGAAAGGTCAACTTCCTTGGCAACCTTAATCTGCCCGGAATGCGGGTCACCCAAGGTCCGGAGAAGCCGGACCCGGGGCCTAAAAGAAAAGTTCCTTAAGATCTTCGGGCTACGGGCGTTTCGCTGCCAGGTGGAAACCTGCCACTGGCGGGGATTGCTTAAGCCTAATCCCTTCGGTGAAAAACTGGGAGGGTATATTAAGGATAATTTTAAATTCCTTTTAATAATGGTCGGGGTCGCCCTGGTAATATTAATATTCTTTCTATTAACCGCCTGGCTGATTTCATCCTGTTGAGCGCTCAGATTCTAAACCTCTTTTAGAATTCTCCTAAAAGTCTCTTCCCGGCTGGCATCACTTAGGGATGCCCCTTAATATTTCTCACGAGAAATTTTGCCACCACCAGCAACCTCTTCACGTTAGCGGATTTATCTTAGGTTGCAGCAAAAGATCGATTGACTCGTAGGGGCGAACCTTGTGTTCGCCCAATTGCATTCAGGGCGAACACAAGGTTCGCACCTACGGGAAAACGTTTTTTAACTGCGAAATGGTATTAAAAAAATTTGCCGGCCAATGACTCTTTTTTACAGGAACCAGCCTGATATGCACCCGGCTGCAATCCGGGGGAACATAAGGTCCGCTCCTACGTTTAATCCCCTTTTGATTGCAGGTCGGGATAAGCCGCGTGCAGAAGATTGGCAAAATGAAGGAAAAAGCTTAGAATATGGGGGGTGTTCAACAACTGCTCCTTTTAAAAAAATCAGGGTTGCGGAAAAATGAAACGTAAAATTGCTGCCATTTTTGTCCTGATCATTCTCTGCTTTGTCCCGGCTCAGGCCCGGGAAATCAGCTTGAGGATTCTTTATGTCAATGATTTCCATGGTTTTGCCGAACCCTATCGACCCCCGGGCGCAAAGGAAGATTTGGGAGGCCTGGCTAACCTGGCGGGGGAGGTAAACCGGCTGCGCCGGGAGAAGCCCACGCTGCTCCTGGCCGCGGGGGATATGATCCAGGGGCATAGTTGGGCCAATCTTTTCCGGGGGAAATCGAGTATCGACTTGATGAACCGCATGCGCTTCGACGCCATGGTGGTGGGCAACCATGAGTTCGATTTCGGGCAGGACG
>DYJG01000769.1 GCA_020723225.1 Desulfobacca acetoxidans
CCAAGACCATCAATCTGGCCCCAGAGACAGGCGTGGAGGAGGTGGCCCGGGCCTTCAAACTGGCTCACCAACTGGGGCTGAAAGGCATCACCGTCTACCGCTACGGCTCCAAGCCCGGCCAGGTGCTCAGCCTCCCCCCCCAGGCGGAGGCCCTGACCCTGGCCCACGAATTCGCGGAAGAATGCCGGCAGTGCTCGGTGTAGAAACCCGTTTTGCGTTTTGCGTTTTTTTTGCGAGGCTTCTGCAAAATGCCCGGTTGATCCTAATTCTCTCTGCGCTTTCTCTGCGTCCTCGGCGCCTCTGCGGTGAAAAACCGGGATTATTTACCGCAGAGACGCAGAGAGCGCAGAGGAAAGAATTCTGCAAAAGGCTCGTTTTGCGTATAAAGAATTGTAACAGGAGGGAAGACAATGAATAAAAGGCTTCCCGCACTAATTGGCGCGCTATTCGTTGTTTTCCTCCCGGCCCTGCTCCTCCCAATCCCGGCTGCGGCCCAGGAGAAACCCCTCTCCCTTTACCAGCGTCTGGGGGGTTATGACGTGGTGGCCGCGCTGGTGGATGATTGGCTGGGAAGGCTGAGGAACGACCCGGCGTTCACCAAGTTTGGCCTAGGCTACAGCCAGGATTCCATGAAGCGCCGGCGCCAACTGACCGTGGATTATTTCTGCCGGGCCAGCGGCGGGCCTTGTTTTTATACGGGACGGGACATGAGACTCGGACACGCCGGGCTGGGGATCACCGGCAGCGAATGGAGCGCGGCGATGCAGCATCTGGCCGCGGCCCTGGATAAGTTCAAGATTGCCCCCAAGGAGAAGGAGGAAGTCCTGAAATTGATCTCCGGGTTAAAAAAGGAGATTGTGGAAAAGTCCGGGGATTAGGACCGTTTTTCGTTTTTCGAGGCTTTTGCAAAATGCCTAGTTGATCCTAATTCTCTCTGCGCTTTCTCTGCGTCCTCTGCGCCTCTGCGGTGAAAAACCGGGATTATTTACCGCAGAGACGCAGAGAACGCAGAGAAAAGATTCGCAGAGGAAAAAATTTTGCAAAAGGCTCGTTTTCAGTTAAGGGAATAAGGATTAAGCGCCCTACTTCCCCGGGCCCATGGGGCCGCCCCGCATGGGCTGCTCCGCGGGTTGGGTGCGCTTGGCGGGTT
>DYJG01000770.1 GCA_020723225.1 Desulfobacca acetoxidans
GGGCCGCGCCCAGGGCGCCTTCCACCCGGCCTTTTTCCCCCAGGCTTTGGGCTTGCAGGCTCCGGGTCCGGAGTTCGGTGACCTTCTCCAACACCCCCTTTTCGTGGCCCATGTAACCCTTCACCGTTTCAATGAGGTTGGGGATCAAATCGGCCCGGCGCTTGAGCTGCACGTCGATGCCGGACCAGCCTTCCTGGACCATCTGCCGGTTGCGCACCAGGCGGTTGTAAATGGCGATGGCGCCGAGGAGCGCGGCCACCACCAAGCCTAAGACGATATAAAGGGCGATCATCAGCCGACCTCACGGGAAAAAGATAGAGGGTCGGTGAAGGCGCACAGCTCCTCTCCAACCCCCAAGGGTTTATAGAATTAAATCGGTCCGGAAGAAGGGAAACGTTAAAACGCAACAATCCCGATATCACTTCCTAAAGAACAGAATTGGAATGTAACATATTGAAAGGCTTGAATTGTTTCTAACGAAAAACGAAAAACGAAAAACGGGCAACAAGGGCGGGCCAGGCCCGCCCCTTCCGGTTCTCAATACCGTCTTTTGGGGCTGATGGTGAAATAAGCGGAAGTTTTGAAACGCTTCTCCTGGAAGACCACGCCTCTGAATCTCAACCGCACGATGTAATGCCCGGGGTCTCCCTGGAAGCCGGGATCATGCAAACGGAAGGTGTTCATCCCGTGATGAAGTCTCTTATTCGCTTCCCAGCCCACCAGGCGGCCTTCATGGAAGACGCCGACATCGAAGCCGTCCTGGACGCCGCCGTCATACCGGATCTTCACAATGAAGTCCACCGGCTGGCCCCGGCGGAACCACTCCGGATTGGCTTCCAAATTGACGATATGCGCGGCCGCCATAATCTCCTGCTCGGTCAAGGCCTTGGAACCCGCGGGAAAGGACAGCAAAATCAGAGAAAGCGCCATTAAACCCCAGAACCAGAGTCTTACCGGCCGTTGCATCCTTCCTTACCTCCCCCCATGCTTGGATAGGCTTTCCTTATTAAGAGGTGGGCATTCTCCCCTTTTCAGGCAATCCCCGCCTTAAAAAAATATTTTCTTTATCCTTGGAGTGGCTCAGAGGAATTTTTGTTAGGCGCGGGAGGGCATCGCCCGTATTTTTATGGCGGGCAGTGTTCACCTGAG
>DYJG01000771.1 GCA_020723225.1 Desulfobacca acetoxidans
GCCGTCCTCGGTGCAGTCCATGGCCGACGGGATGACGGTGATCTTCTTCTTGTCGAAATATTCGAAATCCATCTCCAAAACTTCGCCCTTGGTCAGGGACCAGGGGTAGCCCTTCTGCTGCTTGGGGCCGCCGGGGCCGGTGACCAGGGCCATACATAAAGAGATCTGGTCGGTCCTCACTTCCGGGGCGACTTCCGCCAGGCGGCCCTCCCGCATGGCCTTGAGCATTGCCCCCAGGTTGCGCAGCCTTTTGACGATGGGCTGGAACTCCGGCTCCCCGGGGCGGATGTTGATTTCGCAGACCCGCACGGCCCGGGGCTGGAAATTGAGATCAAACGAGGCGAAGCAGCCGGGATAAAGCACGCAGGGCCTGAGAAGGCCTTTCTCCCTTATGCTTTTGATCAGGGGTTTGGCGATGGTCTCTTCCGCCAGGGCCATCAAGGCCGGGGATTCCAGGGGGTGGGGGGAGATGGAGCCCATGCCCCCGGTGATGGGGTTGTCGAGGCCCGGCGGTCCCTCGAACCGCTCCGGGTAGTCCATGGCCGTGGGCAGGAGTTGGTAATTCCCATTTTTATCCACGAAAATCGTAAAACTGATCTCCACCCCGGACATGCGGGCCTCGATGAGCAGCGGCCAGGGGTTTTTCTTGCCGCACAACCGGCTGTAAGATTCTTTGTAATCCTTCAGCAACTCCTCGTAGACGTCCCGGATTTCCCAGGTGTTCAAGATAATCCTGGCCCCCTTGCCCCCGGCGCTGTAAGGGAATTTCAAGACCGCGCCGCCGAATTGATGGAGATAGTCCAGGCAGACCCCCGCGACCGCCCGGTAATCCCGGGCATCCACTTCGTCCCAGGCCGGGGCTACGGGAATACCGGCTTCTTGGCAGAGGCGCTTGCACGCGATTTTATCTGCCTCAATGAACGCCGCTCTTTGATCCAACCCGATAATCCGGCCGCCGCAACCGGCTTCCTCCAGCCGGTCCACCAGACCTTCAAAAAGCAGGGCTTCGGGCATCACCAGGGCCAGGTCCAGGGTATTTTGCCGGTAAGCTTCCATCAGGGCCGCGGCATATGCCTCCAGCTTATGGTCCGCCACCGGGATAAAGCCCACCGGCCAGTTCATCTTCCGGGCGAAGGGGGGCATGGCCG
>DYJG01000772.1 GCA_020723225.1 Desulfobacca acetoxidans
AAATGGAGTTCACCTTTGCTCCCAGGCCCTGGCCACCGGCAAAACACCCGGCTGCCGGAAAGGATTCCCATGCGCGCGGCTGCGCCCTGGGGCTGCATGTCCGGTTCTCTCCAGAGGGAATCTTCAACCTGGAGCACTGTTTTCTACAATCCCCCCAGACGCCGGCCATCGTCCGGGAGGTGCGCCGCTGGTTAAGCGCAGGCGGCCTGCCCGCCTATAATACCAGGACCCATCGGGGCTTCTGGCGCTTCCTGGTGTTGCGGGAAGGAAAGCACACCGCCCAGACCCTGGTGCACATCATCACCACGGACCAGGGAGATCCCCAGGCGGTGGAGGCCCTGGCCGGCCACCTGCAAGCTCAGTTTCCGGGCATCACTACCATGGTTCATTCCCGCAGCGGGAAGAAAGCTCAAATAGCCATCGGGGAAGTGAGCCGCACCTTATGGGAGCCGGGATATATCGAGGAGCAGCTTGGCAACCTGCGCCTGCGGATTTCGGCGCATTCCTTTCTGCAAACCAACACCGGGGCGGCCGCGGGGCTTTATGACGCCATCAGCCGGTTAGGGGAGTTCACCGGCCGGGAGACCGTCTGGGATCTTTACTGCGGCGCCGGCAGCATCGGCCTTTCTCTGGCCTCCCAAGTGCGCCGGGTGGTGGGGTTTGAACTGGTGGCGGAGGCAGTGGCCGATGCTCACGTTAACAGCCGGCTCAACGGCATTGACAATTGCCGGTTTCTGGCAGGAGATTTGAAAGAGCGGATACAAGAAATTCTGAGAACCGGCTCGGAATCTCTCCCCGAAGTGTTGATTACCGACCCGCCCCGGGCCGGTATGCACCCCCGGGTGGTGCAAGCCCTCCGGGAACTTTCCCCTCGGCGGATCATCTATGTCTCCTGCAACCCGGCCACCCTGGCCTGGGACCTGGCGCTCCTCAAGGATGACTACGAGGTTTTGGCCGTTCAACCTTTCGATCTTTTTCCCCACACCGCCCACATCGAATGCGTGGTGCGCCTGGAGAAGCGGAATAAGAAAAAGGGTCACGGTCAAAGACAGTAACCCCTTGATTTTCCTGGTAGGCGGTACTGGATTTGAACCAGTGACTTCCACCGTGTGAGGATGGCACTCTACCGCTGAGTTAACCGCCCGTT
>DYJG01000773.1 GCA_020723225.1 Desulfobacca acetoxidans
CTGCTGGGCGCGGACCTGCGCCTGGCCCGGCATTGCTCCAGGATTATCCTGCTTCATCAGGGAGAAGTGGCCGCGGACGGCCCCCCGGAGCAGGTCTTGCGGGCAGTGGCCACCTTTCGCAGCCTGGGGCTGCGGCCTCCGGAACTGCCCGCCCTGTTCCACGATCTGGGCCAAACGCCCCTGCCCCTGACCCTGGAGGAGGCAGCAAGCCAGGCCCGGAGCCTGGGGTGGGAGGGCCCCGGGGCAGACCCGGAATCCGCCCTCCCTCCCCTTCCCTCCCCCGGCCCCGAACTTCTGGCCCTGCGGGGGGTGACCTTCGCTTACCCGGCCGCGGCCCCCATCTTTCAAGACTTTTCTTTCAGTCTGCGGGAAGGGGAGCTGACCGCGATTTTGGGACCCAACGGCGGGGGCAAGACCACCCTGATAAAACTCCTCCGGGGCCTGCTCCGGCCCCAGGCCGGGGAGGTGTGGACCGCGGCCGCAAACAACTCTCTACGGATGGGGTTTGTCTTCCAGAATCCCGATTATCAATTATTTTCCGAGCAGGTCCGGGAGGAGGTGGCCTTCGGCCCCCGCCTCCTGGGGCTGGAGGAAATGGAAGTCAACCGCCGGGTGGAGCAGGCCCTGGCCCGGGTGCATCTATCGGCGCGGGCCGGGGAAGACCCCTTTTCGTTGACCAAGGGCCAGCGCCAGCGCCTGGCCGTGGCCGCGGTCCTGGCCCTCACTCCCCGGGTGATTATTCTGGACGAACCCACCACCGGCCTGGACCACCGGGAACAGGAGGACATGCTGGAGCTGATTAAGGAACTCCACGGCCAGGGCCACACCATCGTCATGGTCACCCACTCCATGTGGGCTGCGGCCAATTATGCCCAAAGGCTGGTGGTCCTGAACCAGGGCCGCATCGTTTTGGACGGCCCCACCCGGGAGGTCCTGGCCCGGGAAGAAATTTTGCGTTCCTGCCGCGTGCAGCCCCCGGCCCTGGTGCAGCTCAGCCGGAGGCTGGGATTTTTGGCCTTGAACGCGGAGGAGTTCAGAGCCTCACGCAAAGACGCCAAGACGCAAAGATAAAGGCGCAAAGATTTTTTAATTATCTGCGTCCATCGGCGTGCATCGGCGGTGAAAAATTAACCGCCGATTAACGC
>DYJG01000095.1:0-4667 GCA_020723225.1 Desulfobacca acetoxidans
AACCTTGTGTTCGCCCCGGGCGTTCAGGGCGAACACAAGGTTCGCCCCTACGATTTAACGCCTTTTGATGGTGAATTGGCAGCTTGGAACTTGGGACCGGGGGCTTATCTGGCTTCTATGCCATCGCGGCTGCGGCCGCAGCGGGAACGGGGGCAAGGTGTTCCTGATCTTCAAGGGGAAAAGGAATTCCTCGCGGTTCTACTAGTGAAACAATCCCTGGACGGCAGGTTTCAGAACTTCACCCTGGGTACAACTACCCTGGGCCAACCCCGGTTACTGGCGGACGGCCGTCCCGGCCCACCCATTTCCTTCAGTTGGTGCGCGGGGCGATTGTACGCGGCTTTGGGAACACCAGGCTCCTTAATCGGCCTGGACGCCGCGGCCCCGGAAGAATTCACCGGCGCCTATCCTTATGCACGGGCCTTCAACCCGGCGGAGTGGCAGGCGGCCATCACCCTGACCGGAGGGAACCCGGAAGAAGCCGCGGCCCTGTTATGGTCGGCAAAGGAAGCGGTGGTAAAGGCCCTGGGCTGCGGTTACCACTACTTCGGCCCCCGGCAGGTGCGGGTGGAATTCCAGGCCCCCGGGGAACATGGTCTTCTTTGGCGCAGCCGTCTGGAAGCCCATTTTGCAGACCGGGTGCCCCGGGGAATGGAAAAGAACCTGGCGATCTCCTCCGTCCGCGTGCCAGAGGCCTGGTTGTCGCTGGCCCGCATGGAGTAACGAAAAACGAAAAACGGAAAACGAAGAACGGTATTTAAGCCCATGCGCGCCTTGGTAACCGGGGCCAGCGGTTTCATCGGCAGCAACCTGGTGGACCAGCTGCTGGCGGAGGGGATCGCGGTCAAGTGCCTGGTGCGCGGCAGCAGCAACCTGGCCTGGCTCAAGGACCTGCCCGTGACCCTGGCCCACGGTGACTTTCGGGACCTCGATTCCCTGGCCCGGGCCGTCTCCGACGTCGATTGCGTCTTCCACGTGGCCGGAGCCACCCGGGCCTCCAGCAGGGCCGGGTACTTCCGGGCAAACTTCGAGGCCACCCGCAATCTGCTCCGGGCCTGTGAAAAACACGGCCCCAAAGACCAAAAATTCATCTTCATCTCCAGCCTGGCGGCCGCGGGGCCCAGCTCCGGGGCGCCCTTGACCGAGGACCAGGAACCCCGGCCCGTGTCCGCGTACGGCGCATCCAAGCTGGCTGCCGAGAGGGCGGTTCTGGAGTTCAGCCGACAACGCGCCGCCGCCATCATCCGTCCCCCGGCAGTCTACGGCCCCCGGGACCGGGACACTTTTCTTCTCATCAAGAGCATCAACCGGGGCCTCCACGTCATTCCGGGCCGGGACGTCCAAAAAGTGAGCCTGGTGCACGTCCATGATCTGGTAACCGGCATCCTGCTGGCCGCGGCCGCGGAGAAGAGCCGCGGCCGGGTCTACTACGTCTGCGGCGAGGGGCATCATGATTGGCGGACCATCGGGGACTGCATCGGCAAGGCTTTGGGCAGACGATTCCTCACCTTAAACATCCCCTGGTGGCTGGTGCGCCTGGCGGCAACGGGAGGGTCCCTGGTCTCCCGGGTCACCCCCTCCTCCCCTACCCTGCTCAATCTGGACAAGCTGCGGGATATCCGGCAAACTCAATGGCTGTGCAGCAATGAACGGGCCAAGGCGGAACTCGGCTTTCAGCCGGCCCTGGACCTGGCAACCGGCTTGGCCGACGCGGCCGCCTGGTATAAAAAGGCGGGGTGGCTTTAATACCGTTTTCCGTATTCGGTTTTCCAAGGCTTTGGCAAAATGCATAGATAATCCTAATTCTCTCTGTGCTTTCTCTGCGTCCTCTGCGCCTCTGCGGTGAAAAACTGGGATTATTTACCGCAGAGGCGCAGAGAGCACAGAGAAAAGATACGCAGAGGAAAGACTTTTGCAGAAGGCTCGTTTTTCCGTTTTCCGTTTTCCGCCAGCCAACCGTTGCTCTCGGGTAAAACAATCATTATCTTTATCTCACCCTACGGCCTCCTCCGGGGAAAAGATGTTGCACAACCGCTGTCTCTGATGGTAGGAAAGAGGATAACAGAAACCATCGCGGCTTAAGACTGGGCAGGGACACTCTCAACACCTTCAGCCTTAGAGAAAGGGTTAGCCTATGATGTCCTCCAAAGAACGAATGTATCTCCAGAGTTTCCAGGAAATCAGCAAGGTTCTGGGCTCCACCCTGGCGGTGGACGAAGTGCTGGACCAGGTCGTCCGGCAGATCACCAGGGCCATGAATCTCAAAGGGGCCACCATCCGTCTGGTCAATCCCAAGACCAACACCCTGGAATTGGTGGCGTCGGTGGGGCTGAGCGAAAAATATCTCCACAAAGGCCCGGTGGATATGGAAAAAAGCGTCACCGAGGCCCTGAGCGGCCGGCCCATCGCCATTTATGACGCCACCACCGATCCCCGGATGCAGTATCCCGAGCAGGCCAAGGAAGAAGGCATCGCCACCCTGGTGGCCGTACCCATGGTCAGCAAGGGCCAGGTCATCGGCGTCATGCGCCTGTTGACCGCGGAGCCCCGGGAGTTCACCATGGATGAGGTGGACTTCGCCTGCGCGGTGGCGGAGATGGGGGCCCAGGCCATCAGCAACGCCAAGATGTTCGAATCCCGCACCCGAGAACTCAATTTCCTCAAGGGGCTGCTGGAAGTCTCCCGGGCCGTGAATTCCGCCCTGGACGTGAAAAAAGTTTTGCACCTGCTGGTTAAGACCGCCACCACCGCGCTGGACATCAAGGCCGCGGCCGTGCGCCTCCTGGACGAAAAGCGCCAGATGATGGAACTGGTGGCCTCCTACGGCTTGAGCGACCGCTACATCAATAAAGGCCCGGTGGGCACGGACAAGTCCCTCACCGAAGCCATGACCGGCAAGGCCGTCTCCATCTATGACGTGGTTCTGGACCCCAGGGCCACCTACCCCAAGGAATCCGCGGAGGAAGGAATCAAGTCCATCCTCTCCGTGCCCATTGCGCTGAAAGGCAAGGTCATCGGCGTCATGCGCATCTATACTGCGGAACGCCGGGACTTCAGCGACGACGAAATCACCTTTATCTCGTCTTTGGCCCAACAGGCCGCCATGGCCATGGAAAACGCCCGCATGTACCAGAAACTCAAGGGTGAACATGAGGAGCTGATGAGCGATCTTTACCGCTTCACCGGCTTCACCCGGGGACTTTAAGTACAGGGGCCAGGGACCAGGGGTCAGGGGTCAGGAAATCCAGGGTCTATAACCTGGCCCCTGACCCCTGGCCCCTGATCCCTTCTCAAAGGGGGAGGGGGCAGAGGCCGATTACCTCAGTCTCCTCCCCCAAGTTTTAGGAGGAAGGATGTCCCATTATTACGAGGATAAGGACCTGGAGAAATTCCAGGAGGTGGGCAAGTACCGGGCCGATCTTTTTGATAATTTCATGAATTACTACCAGGGGGTGATGGGCCCGGGCGGGGCCCTGACCGTCCGGGAAAAGGCCCTCATCGCCCTGGCCGTGGCCCATACGGTGCAATGCCCCTATTGCATCGACGCCTACACCCGGGTCTCCTTGGAGAACGGCTCCAACCTGGAGGAAATGACCGAGGCCGTGCACGTGGCCGCGGCCATCCGGGGCGGCGCGGCCCTGGTCCACGGGGTGCAGATGCAGAACGTGGCGGCCAAAATCACCCTCTAATATCATTTTCTCATTGAAATAAAACCAGCTTTTAATTGAACCTGGCGATAATAATTCTTATTTTAACGGAAAACAGTGCAAGGCTCTCTTATGCTCTCGTTCGCCCAGCGCCTGGAAGATTTAGGTTATTCCGGCCTCAGAGCCGTGGAGGTCTCCACCCTCCAGGTGAATCTCGGATGGCGCTGCAACCAGGCCTGCAAACACTGCCACCTACAGGCGGGGCCGGATCGGCCGGAGCAGATGGCGCTTGCCACCATCGAGGAAGTCATCCGGGTAGCCGGACAGTATAAGATTCCCGTGGCGGACCTCACCGGCGGCGCGCCGGAACTCAATCCCCACTTCGAATACCTGGTGGATCAGCTCCGGGGACTGGGGGTCCAGGTCCGCTGCCGCTCCAATCTCACCGTGCTCCTGGAGCCCGATAAGGAGCATCTGCCGGCTTTTTTGGCAGAACGCGGGGTGGAGCTGATCTGCTCGCTCCCTTATTATCAGGAAGAAATGGTGGACCGGGTCCGGGGACCCGGTACCTTCCAGAAATGCCTGGAAGCGCTTAACCGCCTCAACCGCCTGGGCTACGGCCTGGAAGGGTCGGACCTGGAACTGCACCTGATGTACAACCCCGGGGGCGCGTTCTTTCCCCCGCCCCAGGGGCCGCTTGAAGAGCTGTTCCGGCGGGAACTGGCCCGGCGCTGGGGCGTCAGTTTCCATCGCCTCTACACCCTGCTGAATATGCCCATCGGCCGCTTCGGGGAGTACCTCCACAGATCCAGCAATTACGACAGCTACATGGGCAAGCTCATGGCCAGCTTCAACCCGGCCACCGTCCCCGGCCTCATGTGCCGGTCCCTGCTCAGCGTCTCCTGGGAGGGCCGCCTCTATGATTGCGACTTTCACCAGGCCCTGGATCTGCCCCTCATTCCCGGGCTTCCTCAAACCATTGCAGAATTCGACCACTCCATCCTGGCCGCGCGGCCCATC
>DYJG01000095.1:4677-8158 GCA_020723225.1 Desulfobacca acetoxidans
TATCGAGGGCTTCGACCTCGCAGCCCTGGCCACCCGGCCCATCCGCCTGGAAGAGCACTGCTACGGCTGCACCGCGGGCAGCGGCTCATCCTGCGGGGGGAGGATTGTTTAAGTGAGCAGTGAGTAGTGATCAGGGGCCAGGGGCCAGGGGTCAGGGGTCAGGGGCCAGGGGCCAGATCAGTAATAAGTAATAAGTAATAAGTTGATTCGGAGCCTTCGATTCGTTGATAAATCATGAAGATTAATGGTGGCACAGGCTTTCCAGCCTGTGCGGATAATCCTTTTCGAAATGGCTGTTCGTAATATCTTCGTCCAACTATAGACCATGGAGCACCGTGGGGCGGGCGTCCCTGCCCGCCACCAGCGCCCCCATACATTAGACGCTTTATTTTTATTTCTTAAAGAAAAACCTTGACTATTATACCCACCGCCAATAATCAGCCTAACCCCTGCTTACTGACCACTGCTCACTTCTCCCAGCGCCGGGTGAAGGCGCGTTCGGCCAGGTGATAGGCCCCGAAGAGCCAGTTTCTCAGGGTAGTGTAAAAATAGCCCTGTCTTAGCCACTTGCGGCCCGAACTGGCCACCGGCGGCGTGAGAATACGGATGCGGGTATGGCGCCGCAGGCGGATCACCAGGTCCAGGTCTTCCGGGCGGCGCAGGGAAAAGCCGCCGAGGGTCTGAAAGAGGTCCCGCTTCAGGGTCAGCGCCTGGTCGCCGTAGGGCAGGCCGAACAGGCTGCCCCGGAGGTTGGCTCCCCAGGAGATTAACCGGAGCGCGGGAACAGACGGCGCCAGGTGAAGTTTAAAGGCCCCCGCCGCGAACTTTGGGTCCGCCGCGGCCCGGCGCAGCGCGGCCAGGTGTTCCGGTCCCAGGCAGGTGTCCGCATGGAGGAAGATCAAAAACCGCCCCCGGGCTATCTTTGCGCCGGCGTTCATCTGGCTGCCCCGGCCCCGGGGGGCCTGGAGGAGACGGACCCCGGAAAAATTCCCGGCCACGTCTCCGGTGCCGTCCGTGCTGCCGCCGTCCACCACGATGATTTCCAAATCCACATCCCGGGGCAATCCCGATAAGGTCTTCCCTAAAACCCCGGCCTCGTTGTAGACTGGCAGGATGATGGAAAAAAGGGAGGGAGCGGATTGGGGTTCAGTGTCACGCATATCTTATTCGCTGTTCGCTATTCGCTATTCGTTAAAGACAATAGATTGCGAATAAATTAAAGACTCTTTTGCAAAAGTCTTTTCTCTGCGTGTCTTTTCTCCGCGCTCTCTGCGTCTCTGCGGTGAATCCTTTCTTTTTTACACCGCAGAGACGCAGAGGACGCAGAGAAGGCGCAGAGAAGATTTTGATTAATTGAGCATTTTGCAAAGGGCTCTGAAGTTTATTTAATATCAAAAGGATCTTCGGTTAAAGACAATTCTATTTCTATGAAGAATATTGTAATGCAAACGGAAAACGGTCCTTCCTTGCTCATTATCTTTGCCAAGGAACCGCGTCCGGGGCAAGTAAAAACACGGCTCTGCCCTCCTTTGTCACCGGAGGCCGCGGCCCGGCTGTACCGATGTTTTCTGGAGGATATTCTGGAGGAGATGGGGCGGCTGGCGGACATCAGCCTGGCGGTGGCCTATGCAGATGCCTCTTGTGGGGGCGAACCTGGTGTTCGTCCGGCGTCCGGGGCGAACACAAGGTTCGCCCCTACGAATAATCCCGGTTTGCATCCGAATAGGCATTATACCGCAGCGACTGTCCTGGATTTCTTTAGAAAATTGGTTCCGAGCGGATTCTCGCTCGTTCCCCAAGAGGGAAATGATTTAAGTGAACGACTGGTTCGGGCCTTTGATTGGGGTTTTGCCCAGGGGTTTGAGGCGGTCCTGGTCCGCAACAGCGACAGCCCCGATCTGCCCGGGAAATTGATCAGCGCCGGGGTCCGCGCCTTGGCAGGGGGCGGAGCCGACCTGGTTTTGGGGCCCGGTCCGGATGGGGGATATTATCTGGCGGGATTGAAAAAAAGGCGGCCCCGGCTGTTTCAGGGCATATCCTGGTCCTCGGCTACGGTGCTGGCGGACACCCTGGAGAAGGCCAAGGAATTATCCCTGGACGTCCACTTATTGCCTTCCTGGCCGGACATCGACACCATCGCCGACCTGCGGGCCTTCGCGGCGCGGCCTCCTTTGCTTGAAGCCCCGGGTCGTCGTTCTTTCCTCTGCGCCAGGGAACTGCTGGCCGATCTTTAATACCGTTTTCGGTTTTCTGTTTCCGGTTTTCGGTTAAAAGATTTCCAGTTATCAGTGAGATAACATTAATTTTCGGTGCAAGGGTTCTTTTCCCCCGCTCACCCTAGTCCTCTCCCCCCTGGGGCTGATCATTACCCACAAGTGGAGGGGGTGAAAGGGCTTTTGGTGTGGATACGGAGTAATTGCATGGCCATATCCCCCCCTCACCCTGCCTCTCCCCCCCTGGGGGGAGAGGAGAAATACTTGCCATATCCACAAGATACAAACTTATGGGTAATGATCAGCCCCTGGGGGGAGAGGGAATTGCCTGCCCATGAGCAACTGCTTACTGCTCACTGCTCCCTGCTTACTGCCTACTGACCCCTGGCCCCTGCCTTCACCCGGCCGCGGCCAGGGCTTTTGCCACTTTCTCTTCCAGGTCTTTCTTGTCGATGGGTTTGATGCAATAGTCGAAAGCGCCCAGTTCCCGGGCCTGGCGCGCGGTTTCCAGGGTGGGGTAGCCGGTGAGCATCAGCACCCGGGTGGCGGGAGAAATCCTTTTCACTTCCTGGAGCATGGCTATGCCGCTCATCTTTTTCAGCCGGATATCCAGGATGGCCACCGCCACCGGATGCAGGCGCAGGTAAGCCAGGGCTTCATCCTCCTCGGTGAAGACCGCCACCATATGGCCCTGGCGCTCCAGAATCCGCTTGATCATCACCCCGGCGTCCAAAACGTCGTCGAGGACCAGGATCTCATTCATTTGAAATACCGTTTTCGGTTTTCGGTTTTCGGTTAAAAAATCGAAGATTATCGGTCTTTTTAATATTACATCTTTTATTCCAGGTTTTTCATCAATTTATACTACAAATATAATGTCATTTATCAGATATTGGCTACTGGCAACTGACCACTGACCACTGGCAACTGGCCACTGGCCACTGGCTACTGACCACTGGCAACTGGCAACTGGCAACTGGCAACTGGCTACTGGCCACTGGCTACTCTCACAGTCTCCGGCGGTAATTGAGGGATGGCCTCTTCCATGACCTTCTCAGGCGCGACCGGCAATTCCACCAGGAAGACACAGCCGGGCCCCGAAGCCTTGCCGTTCGGGGAGCTGGGGAGAAATTCCGGAGGCGCCGGGCTGCTGACGGTAATGGCGCCCCCGTGGTCCTGGATGATGCCGAAGGACACCGATAGCCCTAAGCCCGTGCCGCCGCCCGGGGCTTTGGTGGTAAAAAAGGGATCGAAGATCTTCTTCAGGT
>DYJG01000096.1 GCA_020723225.1 Desulfobacca acetoxidans
TTACGGCAGATGACCTTGAGATCTTCTTCTTTCTCAACTTTCATAATTTATGATTGGGCCATGGTGCGGCCGAACCGGAAAATCTCCGGAAAGCGGCGGTTCAACTCCTGGGCCACGTACTCGTTGATTTCTTCCACGGTCACCAGACGCAGGACGTGGCGGGCGATCTTCCGGGCCGCCTCAATGGTGATCATGCGGATGATGTGCTTGGCGATGGGGATGGCAGATGCGTTCATGGATAATTCCGAGACCCCCAGCCCCAAAAGCACGGGGATATAGAGGGGATCCCCGGCCATCTCGCCGCACATGGCCACGGGAATGCGGGCTATCCCGGCGGCGTGGACCACCTCCCGGATCATGCGCATCACCGCGGGGTGCAGCGGCTGATACATGGGCGCCACCTGCTTGTTGCCCCGATCGATTGCTAAAGCGTATTGTATCAGGTCATTGGTGCCGATGCTAAAGAAGTCTGCGTATTGGGCCAAGAGATTGGCCAGGGTGACCGCGGCCGGCACTTCGATCATGGCCCCCACCGGCAAACGAGGGTCAAAGGGCAGGCCCTCCCGGGCCAGGTCCTGCTTGACTTCTTCCAGGAGGCGGCGGCTCTCCTGCATCTCCCCGACACTTGAGATCAGCGGAAACATGACCCGGACCTGCCCGAAGGCCGAGGCCCTGAGGATGGCCTTTAGCTGGGTGCGGAAGATATTCGTCTCCTTCAGGCAGAAGCGGATGGCCCGGAGCCCCAGGGCCGGATTCATTTCCGGCGCGTACTCCAGGGGGGAAAGAAACTTGTCGCCGCCGATGTCCAGGGTGCGGATGGTCACCGTTTTGGGCCGCATGGCCTCCACCACCCTACAGTAATCCTGGAACAACTCCTCCTCCGTGGGCAGGTGCCGCTGCCGGAGATAGAGAAACTCGGTGCGGTAGAGCCCCACCCCGTCCGCGCCGTATTTGAGCCCCAATTCCACCTCTTCCGGCAACTCGATATTGGCCTGGATGTGCGTGGGGTAGGCGTCCAGGGTGGTAGCCGGGAGGCCGCTGGATTGGGCCACCTTCTCCTTGAAGGCCTCGAAATCCTCCCGGCGGTCCCGGTAGAAACGGCTCATCTCCTCATCCGGGTCCAGGATGATTTGACCCGTCAACCCGTCCATGATCAGGGCGTCCCCGGTGGCGATCTCCCGGGTGGCGAAATCCACGCCCACCACTGCCGGGATTTCCAGGGATTGGGCAATGATGGCGGTGTGGGAGGTGCGTCCGCCCCGTTCGGTAATAAACCCTAACACCTGGGAACGGGTCATCTGGGTGGCTTCCGCGGGGGAAAGGTCCCGGGCCACAAGAATTACCGGCTCCTGGGAGGAGAGGCTCAAGGCCTCCCTGCCCGCGAGAATGGTCTGCAACCGGCGGTAGACCTCTTCCACGTCCTGGATGCGGCCCTTGATGTAGGGGTCGCCGATGCCCTTAAACAGCTCCCGCACCTTCTGCCAGGCCTGGAACAGGGCCCATTCGGCATTGTAGCGTTCCTCCTGGATGAGCCTCTGGGTTTCCTCAAAAATCATCCGCTCTTTGAGCACCAGGATTTGCAGGTCCAGTAAGTGGGCGTGCTCCTGATATTCCGGGGACAGGGATTCTTTTAAGATGATGAGGTCTGATTCCGCCTGTTCCACGGCCTTCAGGAAGCGGCCGATCTCCTCGTTGATTTCTCCCGGGGAATAGAGAAGGCAGTAGTCGGGCTGGGCTTCCATCTTTTCCGCCAGCACCCTGGCGCGGCCCAGGACAATGCCCGGGGAGGCGGGAATACCTTGCAGAACCCGACTCTCACGCATCATTTTTCACCGAACTTGCTGGCAAACAGGGAAAACAAGGCGGCCGCGGCCTCCTGGGCCTGGGGACCGGTGGCCCTGAGCACCAGCCTGGTCCCCTGGGGGCAGTCCAGGGCCAGCAGGGCCAGGAGATCCTTGGCGTTGGCCTGGGTCCCGTCTTTTTCCAGGACCAGGTCACCTTCATACTTCCTGGCCAACATGGTGATTTGGGCCGCGGGGCGGGCATGGAGCCCCAGGCGGTTTTCCACCCAGAGTTCTTTTTCAATGACTGGGATTTTTGATTTTTTGGGTGATACGGATAGCTTGGACATATGTGAATTTAGCTTGTCAGCTTTCAGCTTTCAGCTATCAGCTATCAGCTATCAGCTATCAGCTAAAAAAACTGACATGCTCACCATTTCCCCAATTCCCAAGTGTTACATGGGAAAGAATTGAAAGCTAACATCTGTTTAAGCTGAAAGCTGATGGCTACTTGACCCGGCCCTGGGCCTTCAAGGCCAAATAAGCCTGATACACCTCACGCCTGGGCATTTTCAGCTCTGCAGCCACCAACTCGGTGAGCTGCCGCCCCTGGAGACCGCTTTCCCGGGCCCTTTTCAGCAAGTAACCGACGAGGTCCACTTCCGGGGTCTCTTGTCCTTCGGGACAGGAGAGGACCAGGGCGCATTCCCCTTTGATTTCCCGGCCCGCAAGTTGAACCGCCACTTCCTGAACAGGCCCACGCCAGGCCTCTTCAAATTTCTTGGTCAGCTCCCGGACCACCAGCACCCGGCGGTTGGGCATCGCCGCCGCGATTTCCTCCATGGTGGCTAAGAGGCGCCGGGGGGATTCATATATTATAACCGCCCGGTCCTCATTCGCCAAGCGGCCCAACAATTCCCGGCGCTTGCCTTCCCGGACGGGAAGGAAACCCACAAAGACGACATCACCTTTGAACCCGGACATGGATAAAGCCGCCACCCCTGCGGCCGGGCCGGGCACGGCCTCCACCTTGAGACCCGCATCCCAGGCCAGGGCCGCCAGATCGGCGCCGGGGTCGGAAAAGCCAGGGGTGCCCGCGTCGCTCACCAGGGCGATGTTTTGGCCTTCCTGGAGACGCCGGATCAGCTCCGGCCCCCGGGTCTTTTGGTTATGGGCGTGGTAGCTGATGAGAGGCGTGGAAATGCCGTAATGGGTGAGGAGCTTCCGGGTGTGGCGGGTGTCCTCCGCGGCGATCAGGTCCGCTTCCTTGAGGACCCGCAGCGCCCTCAAGGTAATGTCTTCCAGGTTGCCGATGGGAGTGGCGACGATATAGAGAATACCCATTAAAGACAGTTTTCGGTTTTCCGTTTTCGGTTTTTGGTTAACCGGCCGGGACTAGGATTGGCGCCTCTTCTCCCATTCCTGACGGTGCAGGCCAAAAAGGATGAGATCAATTTTTCGGCCGTCGAGGCAGATGTGCTCCCGCTGCACCCCTTCCTGGACGAAGCCGAGTTTTTCATGGAGCCGGAGAGCCGGTTTGTTGGTAGCCAGGACCCCGGACTCGATTTTTTGGAGATTGAGGACGGTGAAGCCGTAATCCACCAAAAGTTTGGTGGCTTCCACCCCATATCCCTTCCGCCACTGGACCTCTTCGGTGATGATTACTCCGAAGTTGCAGACCGTATCCCGGCACCGGAAGTTATAAAAACCGCAGGTTCCCAGGGGTTCCGATTCCCGGCCGGTCTCATCGATGGCCACAATGACAAAAAAGGTCTTTTTCTCCTGGGTTATTTCCTTGATCCATCTCTCTTTCAAATCCTTGGTAATGGGCAGATAAAAATTAAATTGCTCGATCACCCCGGGGCTGTTGAACCAGGTGAGAAACCACCGGAAATAGGTGGATTCGATGGGTTTCAGGACTACGTTTTCACCTTTGAGTTCCATCGTGCACCTTTATTTGGAATAACGCTCGCAGAAATTGGATTTCTCTCTGCGTCTCTGCGGTTAAAAAAATTACCGCAGAGACGCAGTGGGCGCAGAGAAAAGATTATGCGCGGCCTCAGAAGGCCGCAGGGATAATATTCACCCGGGGCTGGTCTTCCTCCCAGGTGATCCCCACCACGTCAAAGCGGATTTCCACCTCCCCGAGGCGCTTGCGCTGCAAATAATAATCCGCCAGCCTTTGCAGGCGGGCCTGCTTGGCCGGGGTCACCGCGTCCCGGGGGTCTTGGAACTTGTCGCTGCGTCGGGTTTTGACTTCAATAAAGACCAGGTCGCCTTCATGCCTGGCGATGAGGTCGATCTCCCCCAGGGGCGTGGTGTAGTTGCGCTCCAGGATCTTGTAGCCCTGCTTTTTCAGGGCCGCGGCCGCCAGGTTTTCACCGGCGTCGCCCAATAGTCGCCTGGGGTCTTTCATCAAGAATCAATTTCTCGCAAAGACGCCAAGAACGCAAAGGAAAAAAGATCGTTTTTCGTTTTGCGTTTTGCGTTTTTCTTTAAAATTATTCCTTGTCCGCCACCCACTCCTTCACGCCGCTGAAGGTGCGGCGGTGGATGGGGCAGGGGCCCCAGCAGCGCAGGGCCTCCAGGTGTTCGGCGGTGGCGTAGCCTTTGTGCTGCGGGAAATTGTATTGGGGATATTGCCGGTGATAGGCGGTCATCAACCAGTCCCGGTGCACCTTGGCCAGGACCGCGGCCGCGGAAATGGAGGGGCATAAATCGTCCCCCTTGACCACCGGCTGTTGGGGATAGGCCAGGGGCAGGGGATGGGGGCCGTCCACCAGCACCATCTCGGGGAGGAGCGACAGGGCCTGGACCGCCTGGGCCATGGCCTTGAGGCTGGCGGCCAGGATGCCTAAGCGCTCGATGTGCCGGGGACCCAGTTCCCGAACAGCAAAAGCCAGGGCCCGGCTCCGGATATCGATATCCAGAGCGGTCCTGGCTTCAGGGGTAAGGAGCTTGGAGTCCCGGAGTCCGGGAAAACCGGCCTCCGGCGGCAGGATGACGGCCGCGGCCACCACCGGCCCGGCCAGGGGACCCCGGCCCACTTCGTCCACGCCGGCGATTAAGGGAATCCCCTGTAAGCGCCAATAAGCCTCCGGGTCAGCAAAGACATGCTTGCCGGCCCGGAGCTTTTTCATGCCTGGGGGGTCCGCTTTTCTTTGATGCGGGCCGCTTTGCCCACCCGCTGGCGCAGGTAGTACAGGCGGCTGCGCCGCACCGCGCCCCGGGTCAGGACCACTACTTGGTCGATGTTCGGGGAATGCATGGGGAAGATGCGCTCCACGCCCACGCCGTAAGAAACCTTCCGCACGGTGAAGGTGGAGCCGCTCAGCGCACCCCGCTTGCGGATGACCACGCCTTTGAAGACCTGAATCCGTTCCTTGTCCCCTTCCACGATACGCACGTGCACTTCCACGGTGTCTCCGGGCCTAAACGGGGGCAAATCCGCCCGCATCTGTTCCCGGGATATCTGAAATACGCGTTCCATAAAAATACCACCTAGTCTTTCTTAGCAGAATCAGTCAAATTTGCTAAAAATTCCCGGTCCGCAGCATCCAGGACCGTTTTTTCCAACAGATCGGGGCGCAATCTCGCGGTGCGCCGCAGTGACTCCTCCCGGCGCCAGCGCTGGATGCGGGCATGGTCGCCGCTGAGCAAAATCTCCGGCACGTCAAAGCCTTCGAAGTCCCGGGGCCGGGTATAGTGGGGGTACTCCAGCAACCCCGTTTGAAAGGACTCTTCTTCCACCGCGCCTTCGCCCCCCAGGACTCCGGGGAGCAGCCGGGTCACCGCGTCCACCACCGCCAGGGCGGGAATCTCCCCCCCGGTTAAGATATAATCGCCCATGGAGAGCGCTTCATCAATATAAAAGTGGACCCGATCGTCCACTCCTTCATAATGGCCGCAAATTAACAGCAGGTGTTTCCGCCCGGCCAGTTCCCGGGCCTTGTCCTGGGAGAACAAGGCGCCCTGGGGGCTAAGCAGAATGACCCGCACTTCCGGATCCTGCTCCCGCACCGCTCGGATGGCCTCCACCAGGGGCTCGATTTTCAGCACCATCCCCGGGCCGCCTCCGAAAGGGCGGTCATCCACCACCTTATGGCGGTCATGGGTGAAGTCCCGGAGGTTCAGGACCCGAAACTCCACGGCCCCCTGGGCCTGGGCCCGGGATAGCATACTCTGGCTGAGGGGGGAGGCGAAAAATTCCGGGAACAGGGTCAGCAGCTCAATGAGCATAAGCCTCCAACAACCCGGGAGGCGGCGCCGCCTTGATCCACCCCTCTTGCAGATTAATTTCGGTGATCACCTCCTCCACCGCGGGGAGGAGCAATTCCTTCCCGCCGGAGCGCACCACATAGACGTCATGGCCCGGGGTGGGGATAATCTCCTGAAGATGCCCCAACACGGCCCCGTCCGCCGCATGGAGGACCGGCAATCCCAAAACCTGGAACCAGTAAAACTCTCCCGGCGGCAAGGGTGGAAAGCGGCCGGCTTCCCCCCTGACCTCCAGGCCGATGAGGGCTTCCGCCCGGTCCCGGGTGGAAATACCCTCCAGGCGCAGCAGGATCTGCCCTTTCAGACGGCCGGCTTCCAGGACCCGATAGCGTGTGCCCCCGATTTCCACTTCCCCCAGGGCGGTGACGACCTCGGGGTCGGTGGTGGCGGTGGCCGCGTCCGCCCTTAGTTTCAGCGCGCCCTTAAGGCCGTGGACTCCGGCCACTCTTCCCAGCCCTACTAATAAGGGTGTGGTCCCTTCCTCTTTACTCAAGGATTTCCAGGACCGAGCGTTTGCGAATCTTGGTGGAGGCCGCACTCAGAATAGTGCGGATAGCCCTGGCCGTGCGTCCCTGCTTACCGATCACCTTCCCCAGATCTTCCTTGGCCACTTTGAGCTCGATGACTGAGGTCTGTTCCCCTTCGATTTCCTTGACCTGTACCTGCTCAGGTTGGTCCACGAGAGCCTGTGCGATGAACTTTACCAAGTCTTTCATTTTCGCCACCTCGTTGAGGATAGGGTGGGCTCCACCTCTCTAAGTTCTCCGGTCCGGCTCGTTTTAGTCTGCGGCTGCGACGGGTGCAGACGCTCCCCGCCGCTTCAGAAGACTGGCCACGGTGTCCGTGGGGGTGGCGCCCCGGCCCAGCCATAAAGCCAAAAGCTCTTCTTTCACCGTAACTGCGGCCGGATCTTGGTTGGGATCGTACGTACCCACGATCTCCAGAAATTTGCCGTCCCGGGGGGACTCATTGTTGGTCACCACCAGACGATAGTAAGGGCGTTTTTTGGCGCCGTAACGGGCCAGACGGATTCTTAATGCCATGAGGCTTTTTGCTCCTCCTTTAGGTTAAGTCTTCCAAATGAGCGGGGCCATGGTTCCGGACCATTTCTCCGCGAATTCTTCAAAAAAACTTCCCGGGGAAGAAGGGAATTTTTCCCTTTTTCCCTCCCTGGGTCATTTGTTTGATCATTTTTTGGGTGGTGCTAAAATTTTTCAGCAAACGGTTGACGTCCTGGACGGATGTGCCGCTCCCCAGGGCGATGCGCCGGCGCCGGCTGCCGTCGATGAGCAGGTGGTCGGCCCTTTCCTTGGGGGTCATGGAGTTGATGATGGCCTCCACCCTTTTCAGCTCCCGGTCGTCGGGCTTCAGGTCTTTCAGGGCCTTGCTCTTGCCGATGCCCGGGATCAGGTTCAGCAATTGTTCCATTGTACCCATCTTTTTGATTTGCCGCAATTGATCCCGGAAATCTTCCAGGGTAAACCCTTCTTTCCGCAGCTTTTTTTCCAGGGCCTTGGCCTGGTCGGCATCGAAGGTCTCCTGGGCCTTCTCGATAAGGGTAAGAACGTCCCCCATGCCCAGGATGCGGGAGCTGAGCCGGTCCGGATGGAAGGGCTCCAGCGCGTCCAGTTTTTCGCCGACGCCCAGGAACTTGATGGGTTTGCCGATGACCGCGCGCATGGACAGGGCCGCGCCGCCCCGGGCGTCGCCCTCCATCTTGGTGAGGATGACCCCGGTGAGCTTGAGCAAGTCATGGAATTTCTGGGCCACCTGCACCGCGTCCTGGCCGGTCATGGCATCGGCCACCAGAAGAATTTCCTGGGGCTCGGTCTTTTCCCGGATGGCCTTGAGTTCGTCCATCAGGGGCGCGTCGATATGGAGGCGGCCCGCGGTGTCCAGGATGACGGTGTCGTAGCCCGCGGTGTAGGCCGCTTCCATGGCCGCATCGGCGATGGCTACGGGGTTCTGGTCCGGCGTGGAGGGATAGACGTCCACGCCCAGGTCCGCACCCAGACGTTTAAGTTGCTCGATGGCCGCGGGCCGCTGCACGTCCGCGGGCACCAGATACGGCTGGCGGCCCTGGCTTTTCAAACGCC
>DYJG01000097.1:0-1954 GCA_020723225.1 Desulfobacca acetoxidans
AGGACTTCTAATCTTCCTGTAATCATCGGCAACGCCTGGAAAAGCCCTGCCGCCAAAAGCGAGATTCTTCGGTCGCTCCGCTCAGAATGACAAGTGGGGGGCTTTCGCAGAGGGCTCAAGTTGAAGATTTCTTGGAACAAATACTGCATTTGCAAGTAGATAGGTAGATTTATGGAATCAAGTCTGACCGAAAAAGAAGCGGCCCTGATCCGGGAGAGCATCAAGGACAAATACTCCCAGGTGGCGGCCACCGGCGCGGCCTCGTGTTTTAAGTACCCCACCGGCGCGGAGGGGCTGAAACAGCAGAACTACCCCCTGGACCTGCTCCGGGATTTTCCCCCCGCCCTCATCGACTCCTTCTGCGGGGTGGGCAACCCCTTCAGCCTGGGGCCGATCCACCCCGGGGACGCGGTCCTGGACATCGGCTGCGGCGCAGGCCTGGACACGCTGCTGGCGGCCCGGATGGCGGGGCCGGAGGGCCGGGTGGCGGGGATTGACGTGACCCAGGCCATGATCGATAAGGCCCGGGCCAGCCTCTCAATCCTGGGCCTGCAAAATGTCATTTTCCAGGTGGCCGAAGCCGAATCCCTGCCCTTCCCGGATAACGACTTCGACGCGGTCATCTCCAACGGCGTTTTTAATCTCACCCTGGACAAGGAAAAGGCCCTAAAAGAGGCCCACCGGGTGCTGAAACCCGGGGGCCGCCTGCTGCTGGCGGACATGGTGCTGGTGGCGGCGCTCCCCCCGGATCAGGCGGGCAGGATCGAAAACTGGTACCAGTGAATCGGCGGCGCCCTGCCGGGAAGGGACTTCCTGGCGCTGATGATCACAGCAGGCTTCCACCGGGCGGGCCTGAGGGCCTACACCGGCTTCAAAACCTCCCCCTACACCGAAGGGGCCTTGTTTTACGGGGAAAAACTGGTGGACCTGAAGGCGCAAGATGCCATCGCCACCCAGACGGTCCTGGTGGAGGAGCTAAAAGTAGTGGAGTGCGCGCCGGGCGGGGCCTGAGCGCCTAAATGACCCCGCTTCGGAGAAGGGGGAAAAGAAGTGGCCAGTGGCCAGTGGCCGGTGATCGGTGGTCAGTTTTTTCTTTTGGCCCTTGACCACTGGCAACTTATTTTTTTTAGGGGGAAATTCAAAAAAATCCTTGACAAGAGGGTTTTGAAAGAATAAATAATTAAGCAAATACTTAATAGAATTTTCGAACCCAAAGAACATGAACTTGGAAGTCTCCGAAATGTTCAAGGTCCTGGCCGTGGAGACCCGGGTCAGGATCCTCGATCTGATGAAGGCCCAGGGACCCCTGGGGGCCAAGGAGATCGCCCGGCAGTTGGGGATCACCGCGGCCGCGGCCTCCCAGCATCTCAAAATCCTGCGGCAGGCCGGGTTGGTGCGGAGCGAACGGCAGGGATACTGGATTCCCTACTCCATCAATGAAGAGGCCCTGGAACGGTACCGCCGCCAGTTGACGGAGGTCTGCAGTTGCGGCTGCCGGGGCGCCATGAAATGGCGGGAGCGGGAACTGGAGGATTCGGACCTGGAGGCCCTGAAAAAATATGAAAAGGACCTCCAGGAGGAGCTGAAGTCGGTGCAACAACGGATCAAGGAAAAGTCCCGATAAAAAAGGCAATTTTTTTTGGTTAAATATTTAAGTGTTTAATTAATTACCATAATGGAAAGGAGGTGAGAAAGATGGCAGAGCAGAAAACGAAGTGCGGTTGCGGCTGCGGCCTGGCAAAGCCGGCGAAGCCCGAGGCTGAAGCCGCCAAAGGCAAGCCGGAGGCTAAAGACCCCAAGGCTGCGAAGTAGGCTTAATCATCCCTGACCGGAGGCAGAGGAATCCTTTGCCTCCGGGTGCTTTCGAAAAATCGAGGTGGGACTTCTTTAAAGGAGATGGGCAATGAGCAAATTCATGGTTGGGATTTTGGCGATTTCCTTGATTATCGGCGCT
>DYJG01000097.1:1964-8153 GCA_020723225.1 Desulfobacca acetoxidans
AAGTAGGCCAACCATCCAGGACTGGAGGCAGGGGGGAATTCCTCTGCCTCCGGATGCTTTCGGAAGTTGGATCACAAGGATATGACCAATCCCTTGCAATTTTATAATCATTGGACCCCCATAATGGGGGTGAAACACCTCCTGGTACTCTCGATGGTGGTGATCCATTTTTACCGGGGATGGTTATTGACCCCCAAGATCGGAAGATTATCCGCCCAAGCCGGGGAGACGCCTTCTTTATCTTCCCGGGTTGCCAGGCTGCAAAAGTTGTCGCTAGATCTCGTTAAAGCCAATTTAGTCCTGGGTATCATGGTCTTGTTGGTTACCGCAGTTTTGATGTCACAATAATCGCCTTCAACACCGAACTGATTAATGTTCAAAATGATTTTCTGATCCTCACCAAATATCCAATTGACCGGCATTTCGGCCAATCTTTATAATGAATGTGGGAGAGCATCAGGAGGTGACCAACATCTTCGAAGAGGCGGCCCAGGAATACGATGACTGGTTTGTCCGCCATGAATTCGCTTACCGGTCCGAATTGGCGGCCATCAAAGCCTTCATACCGAAAGAAGGCCTGGGTTTGGAAATCGGGGTGGGGACCGGAAGGTTTGCCTCAGCCTTGGGGACCAAATGGGGGGTGGAGCCGGCCCGGGCCATGGCCGAGCTGGCCAGGAAACGGGGGGTCATGGTCCAGGAGGCTTACGGAGAAAAACTTCCTTTTAAAAATGAATCCTTTGATTTTATCCTGATGGTCACCGTCCTCTGCTTTTTTCAAGACCCTTACGCTGCTCTGCACGAAGCGACCCGGGTCCTTAAGCCCCAAGGACTCCTGATCATCGGCATGATCGACCCGGACAGTCCCCTGGGCAAAGCGTACGAGGCGAACCGGGAGAAAAGCAAGTTTTACCGCCGGGCGCGATTCCAGCCGGTGGGCCGGGTCCTGAAATGGCTGGAAAACTTGGGTTACCTACACCTCCGGACCAGCCAAACCATTTTCCAAGACCCGGCGGCGATTACCGCGCTGGAGCTGGTGCAGAGCGGCCATGGACAAGGGGTTTTCGTGGTCATCGCCGGGGAGAAACCCATGCAGACTCCTTGAACCCAACCTTTTATCATCTCATTGACAACTCTTCTTCTTTCAACCGAAAACCGAAAACCGAAAACGGCATTATTTGCCAAATAGCCGCCCCAGGAACCCTTTCTTGGGCGGCTCGGGCGCAGGCAGCCCCAGGTGCCGGCAGATGACGGCTTCCAGTTTATGTTCGGCCACATCGGTGCCTTCCACCACGATTTCTTCACCCACCATGATGGCCGGGGCCGCGGGCAGATCCAGTTCGAAGTATTCGTCCGTCTGGTACTCGGCAATGGGTTTGGAAGTGACTTCAACGTCAATGGGATATTTTTGGCCCAACCTGGGCATCATTTCCTGGAAGTGCTTTCAGGGCTTGCCGTTGGGCTCGTTGTAAAAACATCTGACCTTGAGCATTTTTTTCTCCTCCAATTTTCAGCAGTCCGATTATTCGGGGTTAAAGGGGCGGCAGTCCCAAATGCCGGCGGATCACCGCGTCCAAGCTCTCTTCAGAGATGCCGGGTCCCTGGCCAGCGAGCTCATCCTCCACCAACACCGCAGGGGCCGGGTGCAGGCCGCAAGCCCGGTACGCCTCGCTCTGATATTCCTCCCTGGACTTGGAAATTTCCTCCACTTCCATCTCATATTTCCCGCCCAACCTGGGCATGATTTCGTGGAGCCGCTTTCAGGTCAGGCCGCAGGGGTCGTTCAGAAAAACCTTGATTCTCAGCAATGCTATTCTCCTTGCCACTTCAATTCCTTTTGGCCGCAACCATGCGAGAGAGAAACTGCTCCGGCGGCAGGTAGTCCACCAGGCGCAGGTTGCGACATTCGTTGCCTCTGCTGTCCAGAAAAACCACGGTGGGCACCCCCTTGACGCCGTACTGCTCCAGCAGTCGGGTATGCAAAGGATTGCCCTTCTGGGTCAGGTCCAACTTAACCATGATGAAGTCCGCGGCAGCCAGTTTCACCACCTCCGGGTGGCGGAAGGTGATCTCGTCCAGCTCCCGGCAGGGGGTGCACCAGGCCGCGGAAAAATCCAGGATCACCGGCTTGCGGGCCGCCTGGGCCTGGGCCAGAACCTGGTCCGTATACGGTTGCCAGGCCACCCCGGGGCCTCGGAGGGCCCAGGATCCCGCCAGGAAGGTGGCCAGGATCACCCCCGCCAGGACGAAGGCGGTTTTGACCCCCTGAAAGCCCCGGAAGCCTGCTACGGTGCGGTCCACCCAGCCCAGGTGGACGGCCGCGGCCAGGGCCACCGCGGCCAGCAGGAGCACGCCAGCGGTTTCGGAGAGCAGCGGCCGGAGAAAATAGGCGGCCATGCCCACCAGGACCCAGCCCATGAGCTTGCGCACCCAGAGCATCCACTCCCCGGATCGGGGCAGTTTTTCCAGGCTGCCGGAAAAGATGGCCAGAAAAAAAAGGGGCAGCCCCAGCCCCAGGCTCAACGTGAAAAACACCAGAAAACCCAGCCAGGGCGAGCCCATGGAGGCCACCCAGGTCAGGAGCCCCAGGACAAACGGCCCGATGCAGGGCGCGGCCACCAGCCCCAGGGTCAATCCCATGAACAGACTGCCGAAGTAACCCGCATAAGACTTGGACGCGGCCTGGGTGAGAGCGCCGGGCAGCCGCAGTTCCCAGAGGCCGAAGAGGCTGGTGGCGAAGAACACCAGGATAAAGGCCACGGCCAGCAACACCAGGGGATTTTGCAGCATGGCCCCCATGAGGCCGCCGGTTAAGGCCGCGGCCATCCCCAGGGTGGAGTTGGTAAGGGCCAGGCCCGCCAGGTAAAATAATCCGTGCGCGTACAGGCGCCCCTGGCCCCTGCCGCTCTTGCCGCCGAAATATGAGACGGTGATGGGTAGCAGGGGGTAGACGCAGGGAGTCAGGTTGAGGGCCATGCCCCCCAAAAAGATGCCCAGCATGGTCCAGACAAAGGCCCAGCCGGAGAGGACCCCGGGAGCATAGGCCTCAGGCGCATAATCGCACAATCCCAGGGGATCGCTGGCCACGGGCAGGCCGGCCTTCTGCCATTCCGGGAAGCCCAGGGGGTCCCGGTAAACATTCTTAAACCCAAGGTCGACGGCCACCCGGGCCGCCGCGTCGCTGCGGACTCAGGCCAGGCCCGCTCAGTAGAAGACCACGAGCCGGTCTTTATCCGGCCCCAGCAAGGCGGACAAACGCCCCTTGGCCCGCCACCGGGACCACCACCCGGGTTCCAGGGGGAAGTCCACCGCGCCCTTGATGTGGCCGCTGCGGAACTCCCAGTCCTGGCGGGTGTCGACAATGAGGAGGTTGGCGGGAGGCTGTTGATAAAGCCGGGCCAATTCGTCAGTATCGATCAGCCGATACCCGCCCCGTGCGGCCTCGGCCCGGACGTCCTCCATGGTGGCCACCCTGATCGGCTCCGGGCGGTGCAACCACCAGAGCGCGGCCAGGGTCAGGATAACGGCCGTTAAAGCCAGAAGTGAGGTTCTTTTTCTGTCCATTGCCGATTCCACACTCTTAAGACAATTTTCCTTCCCTCTGCAATTTGGTGATAAGAAAGGTGGCCCCCCGCCGGGACAGGCCGAATTTGGCGGCCAGGTTTTCGGGAGTCAGGCTCCCTTGCTCCCTGGCCAAAGCGGTCACCTCGCCCTCGAGTTCATCCAGCCAGTCCTCGAAGAGCACCAGCAACTCCGGGTCGGCCACGGCCATGAGCTGCTTCGATTGGGCCACCCGGTCCACCAGGGACTGGCACATCTGCGTCGGGTCGACACCTTCGCCCAGGCATTCCGCCAGTCAGAGGTGCACCATGGACGCGGTTTTGTCGCCGCCCGGCTCTCCCAGGAGGTTGACCCAAAAAGTGAGCCTGGCTTCCGCGTCCAGCAGGGGGAAGATTTTCTTGGCGGCCTTGGCCATGGCGGCCAGGGCGGCCTCCGGGTCCATGCCCGTTAACAATTCTTCAATCCGGTTCGGGCTCATTTCTTCCTTTCTCCGGTCAAAAGGTCTTGCGCGCCGCCAACAAGGCACCGGCCAGAACATCCATGGCCTTGAGGAGGCCCAATATTCCGGGGTGGGCCATCTGGTAGTAAACGAACGGCCCCCGCCGCTCCACTTCCACCAGCAGGGCCCGGCGCAGTTCCTTCAGGTGATGGGAGACCAGAGGCTGGGAGAGCTGCAATTCCTCGACGATGGCGGACACGGACTTCTGGCCGTTCTGCAACGCCAGGAGAATGCGGAGACGGTTTTCATCGCCTAAGCTCTTGGCCAAAAAGGCCAGGGTGGGCAGGTTGTCCGGCAGCAAAAGGCCTCCTAAATGCCTTGCAAATCAATATATCAATAATTATTTATATATTGATTTGAACTACCCTTGTCAATCAATTTTCGGGAAAAAATTTGGAAGAAAAGTTGTAGGATTCTGATACCGATTGGCAATCGAAAGGCATAACTTGGGCGAACCTGGTGTTCGCCCTTAATGCATCAAGGCGAACACCGGGTTCGCTATGATGAAATCCTTTACTTTAGTTGAGTCTCCGTAACCAGCTTCTCTTTGGGAGGGAATTCTTTTTCGAAAATCTCCAGTTCATCTTGCTCTATTTTAAAAACCTGATCCGCATAAAACCTTCCCGAAATACCATTGAGACCGCGGTCATAAAGTTCCAAGGCCATAAATTCCTCAAAATTTTCCCCCGTTGGCGTTTGAATCCCATATTCTTTGGCGTTGACAAAGCCGAAGCGATGATAATAATTCGGGTTACCGAAAATAATTATGGCCCTATGCCCCAACTGCTTTGCCTTTTCAACAGAATAATTCATTAATAAAGAACCGATCCCTTGTCCTTGATAAGAAGGCAGTACTCCGATCGGCCCCATACACAAAACTTCGAATTCTTTATTTTTGCCGTTAATTATTTTTGCTTTGGAATATACTATATTACCAAGAATTTTCGCGCCATTACAGGCAACGAAAGACAACCCTTTCACAAATGCAGGGACATTTCTTAATTTATGAACCAGCAGATGTTCAACGCATCCGGGCTGGTATACGTTCCAAAATGCTTCTCTGGTAAGAAATTCGACATCTCTATAATCATTTTGTTCCTCTAATCTAATTGATATATTCATTATTGCCTCCAAAACCGGAAACGGTATTACTTATGAATTTTCCTCCTGCTGAATAACCACGTGCAACGTTTTCAGCTCCCGCCACAGGGGCATGACTTCTTTTAGCGGCAAAGAATTAGGCCCGTCGCATTTAGCCGCGTCCGGGTCCGGATGCACTTCCATGAACAGCCCGTCCACCCCCACCGCCACGCCGGCCCGGGCCAGGTGGGGGATGAATTCCCGCTGCCCGCCGGAGCAAGTCCCCTGGCCTCCGGGAAGCTGCACGCTGTGGGTCACATCCAGGACCACCGGACACCCCAGGCTCCGCATCAGAGGCAGGCTGCGGAAATCCACCACCAGGTTGTTGTAGCCGAAGGAAGCCCCCCGCTCGGTAAGAATGATTTTTTCGTTGCCCGAGGAACGCGCCTTCTCCACCACCGGGGCCATATCCCAGGGCGCCAGGAACTGCCCTTTCTTGATATTCACCGGCTTCCCGGTTTGCGCCGCGGCCACCACCAGGTCCGTCTGGCGGCAGAGAAACGCGGGAATTTGCAAGACGTCCAGAACTGCCGCGGCCGGCTCCACTTCGGAAACCTGATGCACGTCGGAGAGCACCGGCAGGCCCACCTCCTCCCTGACCCGGGCCAGAATCTCCAGGCCCGCGCGCAACCCCGGTCCCCTAAAAGAGGTCACCGAAGTGCGGTTGGCTTTGTCGTAGGAGGCTTTGAAGATCAGGGGGAGTGAAAGCTGTTGCGAAATTTCCTTGAGAGCACGGGCAACCTCCAGGGTGGCGCTTGCCGACTCGATGACGCAGGGGCCGGCGATCATTACTAGATTGCCGTCGCCAAGGATGAAATTGGAGATGGGGAATTTGCTGTTCATGGTTAGTTCAAGGTTCAAAGTTCAAGGTTCAAGGTTATTTGTAAATTGGGTGCCAATAGCTATCAGGCAACATGTGGAGTAACTTGCCCGTAGAGGACCAGTCTTTTAACTGGAAACCTCTGCAAAAGTCACTTTTTTTGTCATTCTGA
>DYJG01000774.1 GCA_020723225.1 Desulfobacca acetoxidans
CTTTTCCTGCGGCGCATCAAGGAAGGCCGCATCCGGGACTGCCACGGCGACCTGCACATGAAGAACATCTGCCTGGCGGACGGGGTGTATATCTACGATTGCATTGAATTTAACCCCCGCTTCCGCTATGGTGATGTGGCCGCAGACATCGACTTTTTGGCCATGGACCTGGATTTTCACGGGTACCGGGAGCTGAGCCGCCACTTTGTGGAGGGTTTCGCCCGGGCCGCCAATGACCCGGAATTGCTGGAAATCCTGGATTTTTACAAGTGCTACCGGGCCTACGTCCGGGGCAAAATCAACGCCTTCGTCGCTTTAGACCCGGAGCAAAAGCCCGAAACCCGGGAGCAGGCCGGGAAGCTGGCCCGGGCCTACTTCGCCCTGGCCGGGGAATACGCCGCTGCAGGGGCGCAGGCGGCGGCTTAATGATTCACCGCAGAGACGCGGAGGACGCAGAGGGAGGAGGGTTGCGAGTTACGGGTTGCGGGTTGCGAGTTGTGAGGGAAAAAAAACCCGAAACTCGTAACTCGCAACCCGCAACTCTCTGCACCCTCTACGCCTCTGCGGTTAAAAGGCTTTTAATCATGCAGCGAGTCATCGTCATCTTCGGGCTGATGGGCACCGGTAAGACCACCCTGGCTAAAGCCCTCGGCGAGGATTTGGGCTGGCCGGTGGTGCACAGCGACGCGGTGCGCAAAACCCTGGCTGGGCTCACCCCCACCACGCCCACGCCCGTGAAGTTCGGGACAGGGATTTACGACGAAGATTTTTCCCGGCGCACCTATGGGGAGATGCTCAAGCGGGCCGGAGAGCACCTGGCCGCAGGGAAAAACGTCATTCTGGACGGCTCCTATAAGCGGGCTTCCGAGCGGGAGTTGGTAAAGCAACTGGCTCGGGACCACCATGCGGCCGCGGTCTTCCTGTATTGCGCCTGCCCCCTGGAGGCGGTCCGGCAGCGCCTGGATATCCGGGCTAAAGACCCCGAGTCCATCTCCGACGGCCGGGAGGAGATCCTGGAGGCCCAGGCCAAAGACTTCGACCCGGTGGACCTCACCCTTCCGGACATCTGGGGAGTGAACACCAGCCGGGACCTGCCCGCGGTGGTGGAGAAGGTGAAATACCTCCTGGAGCGGATG
>DYJG01000775.1 GCA_020723225.1 Desulfobacca acetoxidans
GGCGGGGATGGCATAGGCTGCGCCGGTTCCTGGGGGGCCGGCGCAGGCGGCGGCGCGGGAGTCGGCGCCGGCGCAGGAGGAGCCGGCTTTTCTGCGGGCTTTTCCTTAGGCTCAAGCGCTTCCTGGGGTTTTGCCGCAGATACCTGAGGTTTCTCCGGGGCTTTGGGCGGCGGGCCGCTGAAATAGAAGAAATAGAGACCTCCAAGGATGACAACCACCGCCAGCCCCAAGGCGACCAAAATATTTTTAGTCACAACCGCGGTCCTCCGTTCACTGAAAACCTGTCTTCACCCTATTTGTTTTCAGAGTCAAACTGCAAGTTTTCGTTTACCACCGGTCGCGGTTTTGCCGGGCCAGTTCGAAGTAGTGGGCGGTGGCCTCCTGAACGATCCGCTCCGGATTGGTCCAAAACTGCGCCTGGGCCGCCGGGTCCCGGAAGAGATAGAGCTTGTTGTTATAGATGACAAAGGCGTGGGGATCGATGTCCTCCAGGCGGCCCATGGCCATGGCCAGGGTGCAGTAGCCTCCGAACTGGGGCTGGTATTTGGGGGCGTTGCCCAAAAACTCGTAGCGGGAGGCCCGGGAGTGGAAATAGTAGGTGGCGCCGCCCACCCGCTCGTTAATATACTTGTTGCCCTTGACGGGTTGCCTCTCGTTGAAATAGGCCACGGGGTCGTAGCCGTGGAGGGCCACGGTGTTGTCCAGGTTCAGCAGGGCCTCCCCCGAACCGCCGGAGGTGGTGGGGGGCGGGTACTTTTGGGCCGCAGCGGGGAGGCAAAGCGCGGCGAGGATTGCCAGGGTCAGCAGAGCCAGGAATTTTTTCATGGTTTCTCTCCGGGCAATTATTGGGTAACCGGGCCTTGAAGGGCCTTTTTATACATGGTGACAGAAATAATTGCGCATTATTCATCTCTGCGCTCTCTGCGTCTCTGCGAGAAAAAAAGTTTCTCGCAGAGGCGCAGAGGCCGCAGAATTGATAATAAGCGCGGTTAATTATGTCGCTCAGTATAACAAGAATAAGAGGAGTTTTGCCGTCAGGCAAGGGCTTTTTTATCCAGAGGTGGACGCAGAGCGAAGTTGAGTAGATTTTCGAACCTTGTGTTCGCCCAGCGTCCAGGGCGAACACAAGGTTCGC
>DYJG01000098.1 GCA_020723225.1 Desulfobacca acetoxidans
ATATCAACGCCATCGAGGCGTATGAGAGCGCGGCCAAGGTCCGGGAGGTGGCGGACATCCTGCTGCCGCTGCATGACCTGTCCCTGGGTCGCCGCCGTAATATCCCGGAGTGATACGAAGGGAGGGTTTTATGCACCGTGTCCTGAAAGCCACGGCTATTGTGTTGGTCCTGGCCACTTGCGCGGCCGCGGGCGCGGCCTGGGCCCAGCCTTACCAACCGCCGCCGCCCTTCGGGGCCTATGACAAGCCCGATTGGTACCCGGCCCCGGGCAGCCCCCGGGTGTACTATGCCCCTAATATCCCGGGCGACCTGTTCTGGGTCGGCTCGCGCTATTTTTATTACCACGGCGGTTATTGATACCGCGGCGATTCCATGTGGGGCCCCTGGTATCCGGTTCGTAATCTGCCCGCCGTGCTTATGCGGCTCGACCGGGGGGCTTTCAAGTCCCCGCCGCCATGGTGAAGATCTGGAGGGTAATTAATGACCGCCAAATGGACGCGCCGGTTTCTTAGACTCCTGGTGATGCTGACGGTGGCTGCCGTGGCGCTCACCGGCGGCCCCGGGGCCGCGGAGAGGTTGCGCATCATTCCCGTGCCCCCCAACGTCACGGCCCAATGGACGCCGCTGCCCGATCTGCCCCAGGTGTCTTATGCGCCCAACATTCCCACCGATGTTTTCAAGCACCGGGGCCGGTATTATTTTTTCTGGGAAGGTATCTGGTATCAAAGCAAGAACATCAAAGGCCCCTGGACGCGTCAGGACCGCCCCCCGGCCATCCTCTCCCACATCCAGGCCGCCTATTTCAAGACCCTGCCCAAGGGCGGCGCCCAGCCGCCCGCAGCCGGGACGCCGGGTATGCCGCCGGGCGGGGGGATGGTGACTCCCGAGGGAACGCCCATGGCGCCGCCGCCGATTCCCGAACCGGCCGTGCCCGTGCCCCCGACGCCGCCTGCCGATACCCAGGCGCCTCCGCCGGAAGCGGTGACACCCCCTCAACCTCCGGAGACTGCGGCGCCGCCGGAACCGAGCACACCCGCGGCGCCGGAGACAGCGACTCCGCCTGAATCGTCCGCCCCCGCGGCGCCGGAGTCCCAGGAATCCGCGCCCCTGGCCGTCCCCGAGGGCGAGATGCCGAAGGCGATGTGATAAAGTAAAAAGTAAAAAGGTAAAAGTAAAAAAGGCAATTAACTACTTGCCGATGGTCAATAGTTAATTGCCTTTTTGATGATTCCTGAGCCATGGCCCCCTGATCAGCTATAACTCATTACTTTCATTTTCTTTTTTACTTTTTACTTTTTATTTTTTACTTTCTTTCTGCCGGACCATCTGGATATTCATCCTGACCAGGGGCTCCAGATCCCGGTCACCGTACTCCGCTTGCAGGGGCCTAAACGCCAGGCAGACCCCGTCGACCTCGCAGACCCGGTTGATCTTCACTTTATAACCCTTGGCCTTGGGGAGGGCCTGCTGCAAATAGGCCAGGGCTTCCCGGTAGTTTCTCTTCTTGACCATGATGGCCCCGAGGTTATTCAAGGCCAGGGGATTCCCCGGGTCTTTTTTGAGGGCCTCTTCGTAAAGCTTTTGGGCCTCATCCGTCTTGCCCGCTTCCAGCAAGTCGTAACTTTGGATCATCAGTTGGGTGAAATCTGTGCCGGTCTGGGACCAGGCGCAGACACTGCCAAGCCATAGGGCCGCGGCCACGGCCGCGACTATCATCGGAATCCGGCGCACTTTGCAAGTCTTCATCTCTTGGACCATTTTCCCTTTCAAATTGAGACCTCTGTGAAAGCCCCACTATTTGTCATTCTGAGGGAGCGGAGCGACCGAAGAATCTCGTTTTTGGCGACAAGGCTTTTCCCGGAGGCGCCGATGATTACAAGCAGATTGGAAAGCCCGGCCGACAAAAACCAGATTATTCACTCCGCTTCGCTCCGTTCAGAATGACAAAAGTGATTTTCGCAGAGGCCTTAAATTAAACCGACTTGTTCTGTAAGATGCCGATAATATTTATTTAACGGAAAACGGAAAACCAAAAACGGAAAACGGTTACTCCTTTAAACGGGGATCGATGGCCTCCCGGATACCTTCCCCCAGGAGATTATAGCTCATCACCGTCACCAGGATGGCGAGGCCCGGGAAGAAGGAAAGCCACCAGGCGATTTCGATGTTGTCCTGGCCCATGGTGATGATATTGCCCCAACTGGGAGTGGGGGGCTGCACGCCTAAGCCCAGGAAACTCAGGGCGCTCTCCACCAGAATGGCCCCGGCCACCCCCAGGGTGGCGGAGACCATCACGGGTGTCAGGGCGTTGGGGAGCAGGTGCCGCAGAATGAGGCGGGCATCCGACGCCCCCAGGGACCGGGCTGCGACCACGAATTCCCGTTCCCTTAAGGACAAAAACTCGGCGCGCACCAGCCGGGCCACCCCCATCCAACCGGTGAGGCCGATAACCACCATGATGTTCCAGATGCTGGGCCCCAGGACGGCGATGACCGCCAGGATCAAAAACAGGGTGGGGAAACAGAGCATCACGTCCACCAAACGCATGCACACCTGGTCGATCCACCCGCCGTAATAACCCGCCAGGCACCCCACCAGCACCCCGATGAGGGTGGCGATGCCCACGGCCACGAATCCCACCATCAAAGAGACCCGGGCCCCGTAGATGATGCGGGACAAAACGTCCCGCCCCAGGGTGTCGGTCCCCAGCGGGTGGGCCTGGCTGGGGGGCATGAGCATCTCCTTGAGATTGATATATCCGGGGTCATAGGGCGCCAGCCAGGGCGCGGCCAGGGCCACCACAAACATGCCCGCTACCATGACCAAACCGCTCATGGCCAGGCGGTTGTTGCGGAAGCGGGACCAGAATTCGCGTTTTTGCATGAAAAATCACCCCGTCCGTATCCGCGGGTCCACCAAGGCGTAGCCCACATCGGCCAGGAGGTTGCCGATCAGGGTGAGGAGCGCGCCGATGACCAGTTCCCCCATGACCAGGGGGTAGTCACGGGCCATCACCGCCAGCCAGAAGAGCTGGCCCATGCCGGGGATAGCGAAGATCCTCTCGAAGATGACGCTGCCGCCGATGAGGCCGGGGACGCTCAATCCCAGCATGGTGACCACGGGAAGCAGGGCGTTGCGCAAGGCGTGCTTAAAAATCACCGTGCGCTCCGGCAGGCCCTTGGCCCGGGCGGTGGTGATGTAGTCCTGGCGGATGACCTCCAACATGGAGCCCCGCATATATCGGGACATGCCGGCCAAGCCCATGAAGGCCGCGCCCAGGACCGGCAGGGTGACGTGGGCCAACAGGTCCTGCACCTTTTGCCAAAAGGTGAATTGGGGGAACTGTAAAGACCTCAGCCCGGAGATGGGCAGCCAGTCCAGATACACGCCGAAGAACAGGATGAGGAGCAGGGCCAGCCAGAAGCTGGGCATGGCGAACCCGAAAAAGACCAGCAGAGTGGTGGCCTTGTCGAACCAGGAATGGGCCTTGTACGCGGCTATTACCCCTATGGGAACGGCCACGGACAGGATAATGAGCATGCTCAAGAGATTGAGGCTCAAGGTGACGGGGATGCGTTCCATGATCTTATCCCACACCGGCCGGCGGTCCGGGGAGAAGGAGCGGCCGAAATCCAGGAAGGCCACCCGCTTTAACCAATCCCAATACTGCACGTGTAAGGGCTTATCCAGGCCGTAAAGCTCTTTCAGGCGTTTCTGGGCCTCCAGGGAGACCTTGGGGTCCATGGTGGTCTGGAGTTCCACGGGCGTACCCGGCGCCAGGTGAATCACGGTAAAGGAAATCAGGGTGATCCCCAGGAGCATGGGGAACATGAGGAGGAGTCTTTTCAGGAGATAAAACCACATGGATTTAAATAGTTCTTACCTGATAATTAAGAGATATTTGTTAGAATATCCTATGATAGATATTTAGTTTTTGCGTGCCTTACCCCCCCTCACCCTACCCTCTCCCCCCCTGGGGGGAGAGGGAAATACACGTCGTATCCCTAAGATAGAAACTTATGGATACTCGAGTAATTATCCCCTCTCCCCTCGGGGGAGAGGGTTAGGGTGAGGGGGGCGTCTGAATATGGCACCGCCTATCAAAATCGTTAATCTTCTTAATCGAAGACCGAAGTTCCTTTTACTTCTTATTTGAAGTCAAGGCCGCGGCGATTTTTTGCCGCAACTCCTTTATGGCCGCGGCATAATCCTTTTGCCCGAAGATGGCGGTGCCGGCCACAAAGACGTCGCACCCGGCCTGGGCCACGGGGCCCGCGGTGTCGCCGTTTATGCCGCCGTCCACCTGGATTTTGACGGGCAAACCCGCCTTGTCTATCATCTCCCGGAGGCGGCGGATCTTGGGGAGCATGGCCGGGATGAAGCTCTGGCCCCCGAACCCGGGGTTGACGCTCATGATCAGGACCATGTCCAGGTCCTCCAGGACGTACATGATCTCTTCCAAGGGGGTGGCGGGGTTCAAGGCCGCGGCGGCCTGGCACCCGGCCTGGCGGATCTGCTGCAAGGTGCGGTGCAGATGGGTGCAGGCCTCCACCTGGACGCAAATCAGTTGCGCACCGGCCCCGGCGAAGTCTTCGATGTAGCGCTCCGGCTGGGAGATCATCAGGTGCACGTCGAAAAACAAGGGCGTGGCGGGGCGCAGGCATTTGATCACCGGCGGGCCCAAAGTGATGTTGGGCACGAAATGGCCGTCCATCACGTCGATGTGGATCCAATCCGCGCCGGCCGCGGTCACCTTGCTGATTTCCTCCCCCATACAGGCGAAATCCGCGGACAGGATGGAGGGCGCAATCAGGGCCATGGGTCGATGGCCTCCTTTTTCGGTTTGAGATAATCTAAATTAGCTTAATTAAAGCACAGATGCAACCGGTCCTGAAAGTTCCAAGTTCCTGGTTCCAAGTTCCAAGTTGATCCCGAGAAGAAAATCCTTTAACCTGAACTTAGAACCGGTAACTTGAGACCTTTGCGAAAGTCTTTTTTCTGTCATTCTGAACGGAGCGTAGCGGAGTGAAGAATCTCGTATTTGGGCGGCCAAAATTTCCAATCAGTTTGCAATCATCGTCACTGCCGGGAAAAGCCTTGCCGCCAAAAAACCAGATTCTTCGGTTGCTCCGCAACCTCAGAATGACAAAGTGGGAGTCTTTCGCAGAGGTCTCAGCTTTGAACTTTAGACCTTGAACTAGATAAACCGGAGACATTATGCGCGCGGTGGTGCAGCGGGTCAAAGAGGCCTGGGTGCTGATCGAGGGGGAGGAAGTGGCCCGCATCGGCCAGGGGCTGCTGATATTGGCGGGAGTGGCCGCGGACGACGGCCCGGAGGACGTGGCCCACATGGCCCAGAAGTTGGCCCATTTACGGGTCTTTGCCGGAGACGGCAAGTTGATGCATCTCTCCCTCCTGGACCTTAAAGCGGAGGCCCTGGTGGTCTCCCAATTCACCATTTTAGGGGACTGCCGCAAAGGCCGGCGGCCTTCCTTCGACCACGCGGCCCCGCCGGAGATGGCCGAAAAGCTGTACGAATACCTGGCCGCGGCCCTGGCCGGTTACGGCGTCAAAGTGTCCACCGGGCGTTTCCGGCAGATGATGGAGGTGGGTTTAATCAATGACGGCCCGGTGACCCTGCTCCTGGACAGCAAAAAGGTGTTTTAAGGATAGTGAGCAGGGAGCGGTGAGCAGGGAGCAGGGAGGGCTGGAACCGGTGGGCATCCCCTACCCTCTTCCCCTTTTTATTCCCCTATCCATATCTTTTTTGTTCAGCTTTATCGGGCATATCTTTGCTCCGATCCCTCATCAGGCCAAGATTGGGGCTTGACAAAACCGGCATGCCGGGATAAACAAATCGCTTGGGGGCGGGGTAGCTCAGCCGGTAGAGCAGCGGACTGAAAATCCGCGTGTCCCCAGTTCGATTCTGGGCCCCGCCACCATCTATTGCCTGCAACATTTTTCAGCAGCATTCTTTTTTCGTCATTCCTTCCCCAACTATACAGAGCGACTTAATTAACCGCGCTTTGCATTCTCTGCGGCCTCTGCGCCTCTGCGAGAAATCTTTTTATCTCGCAGAGACGCAGAGAGCGCAGAGATGAATAATGCGCAATTATTTATGTCGTTATGAATATTATCTTTTTAGAGCGTAACCCTGGGCCGCCAAGATTCTCCCCTGAAAATCCCTCGGTCTTGCAAATCTCCCGGCAGGCATTAACTTTTTCTTAGCCGATTTACTGCTTTTGAATATGTTCTTGCGTTTTGCTTTGCGCCTTTGGGCGAGACTTTTTCCGTAACAGGAGGCATGCTATGAAAAAAAACGCAGGAGCCTGGAAAATTGGTAACCAGGCCTGCCGATCCCGTTTTTTGCTCCCTTTGTTCGCCGCTCTCGCTCTGGCCGGTTGCGCCACCTATGGGGGCTATGATTCCTCCTACTATCCTTACGACCCTTATTACGCCCCTTACGACTCCTACTATCCCTATTATTATTCCCCCTACTACTACTATCCCCAGGGCTACTATTACCGGCCTGTGGTCCCCCCGCATAAATTCGAGGACCATCCTCGGGGTTTCGATGACCGGCGGGGCCGGGGCCGGGACGATGGCTTTAGGGGCCGTGACGGCGACGGCGGCCGTGGGCGCGGGGGCGGAGGCATCGGCGGTCCCGGTGGCGGCGGCCGGGGTGGCGGCGGCAGCAGTGGTCCCGGCGGCGGTGGCGGTGGCGGACGCGGTGGTGGCGGCGGCGGAGGCGGTCGCGGCGGCGGAGGCGGCGGCGGGCGGCATTAATTCCGCCTGGGGGGTCACCATCTTTGATCTCATCACTCTCTGCGACCTCAGCGTCTTTGCTTCGAAAAGAAGCCTCACGCAAAGACGCAAAGGCGCAAAGCAAGGCGCAAGAAAACGTTTAAAAACAGCGAAATAATGCTGTGCGACTAGTCGCGAGGCGCGGTATAAAAGGAGGATAACATGAGGAAGAGGATAAATAGTTTCTGGACAGCCGGTATCATGATGCTTCTGGCGCTGGCGTTGTTGGCGCCCAACCCGGCGGCAGCCAAGGACCCGGCCGTCAAGGGTATAGAAAAAGAAAGGATAGCCAAGGAGCTGGGCCTGGCCGGTGACAAGGCCCAGGCCTTTCTGGCGGTGGGGGATAAATACCACCACACCCGGGAAGAGATCATCGACCGGATCCGGAAACACGAAGAGGGGTTGGAGCAAGCCATGGCCGCGCCCCAGCCTGATGACGCCAAAATCAAGGGGTTGGTGGCCGCCATCACCGATGACCACAACCGGCTCTGGGATACTTTGCGGGTGCAGCGCCAGGAGGAAATGGCCCTGTTAACTCCGGCGCAGCAGGGGAAGTATCTCCTAGCCCTGAAAAAGTGGCACCGGGAGATGTGTCTGAAATACGAGAAGCAGGGAAAATAGGACTTGCCGGGCTGCATCCGGAAAAGACCCGGGGCGGCCGTTGACTGTCTGCCGATCTTGATTGGTGCGTGGAACGCACCCTACGGGGACTGATGAAATCTCCAAGCGATAACTACCGGGAGCGATCCCTGAAGATCCACGGGATGGTGTGCGCCAAATGCGGCCGGGAATTCACTCATCGCAACCGGCAGTTGTTAACGGTGCATCATAAGGACGGCAATCCCCGGAATAATCCCCCGGACGGCTCCAACTGGGAGAACCTCTGCGTCTACTGCCATGAAGACGAGCACAGCAGGAAGCTGCTGGGGGAGTATCTTAGTGGGGATTGAATCAGGCTAACCTCCTGATTTGGTCGAGGCAAGGGCCGGGCTTAGTAAAAGGAAAAAGGCAAAAGGAAAAAGGCAAAAAGCGAAAAGCGAAAAGCAAACAACGAAAAGCGAAAAGTTAACTTTTCCTCTGATAAGGAGAAATGCCAAACCTATGATCCGGGATGAATTATTGCCGCCCTGCAGCGCTGCCTGTCCGGTGCACACCGACGCCAGGCGTTATGTGGGCCTCATCTTCCAGGGCCGTTATGAGGAGGCCATGGAGGTGATCAAGGCCAATAACGTGATTGCCTCGGTGTGCGCCTATATCTGCGCCCACCCCTGCGAAGACGCCTGCCGGCGGCA
>DYJG01000776.1 GCA_020723225.1 Desulfobacca acetoxidans
ATGCCGGCCATCAGGGTCAGCAGGCAGATCATGAACTCCTTGACCCGGTGGTTGATGTCCGTCCAGGTGGCCAGCACGCAGATGGGGGTCAGGAAGGTGGAGAGCATGATCAGCAGCAGGGAGAAGCCGTCGATCCCCACGTAATAACTGATGCCGTATTGGGGCAGCCAGTTGTAGCGCTCCACGAACTGCATGGCCGCGGTCTGGCTGTTGAACCGGAACCACAGGGGCAGGGAGATGATAAATTCCGCCAGGGAAATCCCCAGGGTCACCTGCTTCAGCAGCGTGTGGTTCTTCCGGTCCAAAAAGCCCAGGAGCACCGCGCCCAGCACGGGGAAAAAGACCAGGATGGAGAGGATGGGTAATTGCATAAGCCCCTCTAATCGTTAACGTCCAATAAGGTAGCCGGTAACCACGACCACCCCCAGGAGGATGGCAAAGGCGTAATTCTGGACAAAGCCCGTCTCCAGCTTGCGGAGATGGGCGCTCAAGTAAGCGATGATCCCGGCGCTGCCGTTCACCACGCCGTCCACGCCCTTGGCATCCACCACGGTCCACAGGATGTTGGAGCCTTCCTTGATGGGTTCCACTACAGCAGTGTCATAGATCTCATCCACATAATACTTGTTATAGATGAGGTCGTAGATGGTGCGGAACTTGTCCGCCACGATGGTGGGCAGGTCCGGCACCAGGATATAGAATTTATATGCCGTATAAATCCCCAGTGCGGCCACCCCCATGCTGAAAATCATCATCCCGAACTCAAAGGCGTGGCTGGGATGGGCCGCCGGCTGGAAAGCCACCGGGGTGATGGAGGGAGACAGGAATTCCTTGAAGACGTGCCCACCTTCAATAAGCGGGATGCCCACAAAGCCGCCCACCACCGACAGGAAGGCCAGGATCATCAACGGCACGGTCATCAGGGGTGGAGATTCGTGAATATGGTGGGCCACATCGTGGTCCACCCGGGACTCGCCGTGGAAGGTCATGAATACCGCGCGGAACATATAAAACGCAGTAATGAACGCGGCAGTGGTGGCGATGGCCCAATAAATGATCTTGCCGTCCACCAGGGAGTGCAGCAGGATTTCATCCTTACTGAAGAACCCGGCAAAGGGAAAGATCCCGGC
>DYJG01000099.1 GCA_020723225.1 Desulfobacca acetoxidans
CTCGGTGAGGCGCAGGTCGTGGGACACCACAATGGAGGTGACTTGCAGGGTCTCTTGCATATGGCGGATCAATCGGCCGATTTCGTCGCAGGTAATGGGGTCGAGGCCCGCGGTGGGCTCATCATAGATGATCAAGTGCGGGTCGAGGGCCAGGCTGCGGGCCAACGCGGCCCGGCGCAGCATGCCTCCGGAGAGTTCCGAAGGCTCCAGGCCTTCCGTTTCCGCCAAACCCACCTGGGACAGCTTCTCATGCACCCGCCGGGCGATCTCCTCCTGGCTCCAATGGGTGTGCTGCACCATGGGAAAGGCCACGTTCTCGCCCACGGTCATGGAGTCGTAGAGCGCGGAGCCCTGGAACAGATAACCGGTTTGCAGCCTGAGCTCCCGCCAGTCCTTGTCGGATTTGAGCTTGGTGATTTCTTTACCCGCCACGGTGATGCTCCCCTGATCCGGCTCATTCAGCCCCACCAGCATACTGGTCAGCACCGTCTTGCCGGAACCCGAACGTCCCAAAATCACCAGAGTCTCCCCGGCATAGACGTCCAAATTTACCCCCTGGAGCACCACCTTGCTGCCGAAGGCTTTATATACCCCGCGATAGGAGATCAGCGGGGCCGCGGCCTCTTCGGGCTTTTCCGCCCGGAGGCTAAGGCCAGAGGAGGAGAGTGAGTTTGGTGAGGAAGACATCGGATACCAAAATCAAGAGAATCGCGGCCACCACCGCGGTCTTGGTGGCCTGGCCCACCCCGAAAGTGCCGTGTTCCGTGTTATAGCCATGAAAAGACGCCACTGTGCCGATGATCATCCCAAAGACCGCGGTCTTGCCGATCCCCGGCAGCACGTCCCGCAAAGTCAGGTACTTGATGGTCAAGGTGTAGTAATAGGTGGGGGTGATGCCCAATTGTGCCACGCCGATGACCATCCCGCCGATGATGCCGATGATATTCGCGGCCACCGTCAGCAGGGGAAGAATGAGCATGCAGGCCAGGACCCGGGTGACCACCAGGTATTTCATGGGATTGACCGCGGACACGGTAAGCGCGTCGATCTGGCTGGTCACCCGCATGGAGCCCAGTTCCGCGCCGATGCCCGAGCCTCCCCGGGAGGCCAGCATGATGCCCGCCAGCAAAGGCCCCAGCCCCCGCACAAAAGTAAAGGCCACGCTGGTGGAGATGTAATTGGCTGCGCCGAACAGTTTCAAGACCGTGATCCCCTGCATGGCCAACACCAGCCCCACCGCAAAGGAAGCCACCGCCACCAGGGGCAGGGATTTCACCCCCAGATGGTACATCTGGGCGATCACCTCCCGGATGAACCAGGGGGGATGGGTCAAAGTACGGCAGGCCTCCGCGAAAAAGAGGGTCAGATTCCCCATGTAATCCACGAAAGCCATGACCCGGTGGCCGGCTTTATAGAAAAAAGTGTCCCGCACGCGGTTCTCTATCGGCAGAAAAATAAAAAATATCCAATAATTTAAAATAGGCAAAGCCGGAAATCCTGTCAAGAGATAAGGTTTCAGCGGGCAGCTTTCAGCTTTTCGCTTTTCGCTTTTTATTTTTTACTTTTTACTTTTTACTTTTAGATTCTTTCTTTGCGCATTTGCATTAGGCTTATTTTTTTACTTTTTCGATCAGAAATTATACATTTATGCTGATTTATTCTTGCGAAAATGTAGAATTATGATATTGTCTAGACAATTTTGCACATAGGGGATTACGAAAATGCCCATGGAAAACTTAACCCTGCTCTATGACATTACCCAGGCCATGACCGCACCCGGCTCCCTGCCCCGCAGTCTCGACCAGGTCCTGCAGATTCTGGCCCAGAAAATGGGGATGCGCCGGGGCACCATCACCATCCTCAACCCCGAGACCGCGGAATTACAGATCGAAGTGGCCCACGGCCTCACCGCCGAAGCCCGGCGCCGGGGCCGCTACAAACTCGGGGAGGGCATCACCGGCCGGGTAGTGGAGACCGGCGAGCCCGCGGTGGTCCCCCGGGTGAGCCAGGAGCCCCTGTTTCTGAACCGCACCCGCTCCCGGGGCCGGGAAAAAGACGAAATCTCGTTTTTGTGCGTGCCCATCAAGATCCACCACCAGACCATCGGCGCCCTGAGCGTTGACCGGCTGCACCGGGACCTGGACCTGGACAAGGATTTGCGCCTGCTTACCATCATCGCCTCCATCATCGCCCAGACCGTAAACGGCCTGATGCTCATCGACCGGGAGAAGGACCGGCTCCGGGATGAAAATCTCAAGCTCAAAGGCGAGTTGCAGGGCCGCTACCAGGTGGGAAACATCATCGGCACCTCCGGCCGCATGCGCCAGGTTTTTGAGATGATCCAGCGGGTGGCCAAGAGCAACGCCACCATCCTGATCAGGGGGGAATCCGGCACCGGCAAGGAATTGGTGGCCTCAGCGCTCCATTACAACAGCCAGCGCGCGTCCAAGCCCTTCATCAAGGTGAACATCGCGGCCCTGCCGGAAACTTTGGTGGAAAGCGAACTCTTCGGCCATGAACGGGGCGCGTTCACCGGCGCGCTGCAACGCAAGCAGGGCCGTTTCGAGCTGGCCCAGGGGGGCACCATCTTCCTGGATGAAATCGGCGACCTCACTCCCACCGTGCAGCTCAAGCTTCTCAGGGTCATCCAGGAGCGGGAATTCACCCGCCTGGGGGGCACCTCGACGCTTAAGGCCGACGTGCGCCTCATCGCCGCCACCCATCGGGACCTGGAGCGGGGCGTGGCCGAAGGGGGGTTCCGGGAAGACCTCTATTACCGGCTCAACGTCTTTCCCATTTATCTGCCCCCCTTGCGGGAGCGCCGCGCCGACATTCCCCTGTTGGCCGACCACTTCCTGAACAAATACACCGCGGAGCACCAGAAGCCGGGGCTGCGCCTCTCCGCGCCGGCCCTGGACCTGCTCATGCAATACCCCTGGCCCGGCAACGTCCGGGAGCTGGAAAACATCATCGAACGCGCGGTGCTGGTGTGCGACGAGGACACTATCCTCAGCGTGCACCTGCCCCGCAGCCTGCAGCGCCAGGAACCCGGGGAGATCAGAAACAGCCTGGCCATGCAGGTGGCCAACCTGGAGCGGGAGCTGATCTCCGAAGCCCTGCGGCAAAGCCGGGGCAACCAGAGCCAGGCCGCCAAGATGCTGGACACCAGCCTGCGGATTTTAGGTTATAAAATCAAGCAATACGACCTGGACTACAAACGCTTCCGGGCCGCGGGCAAGCATCCGCCTTATCCGGGGGGAGAGAAGACCGCGGGGGAAGGATATTGAGGGGTCTTCGGTCTTTGGTCCTCGGTTAAAGAATCGAGCCTCAATGAAAAATGAAAAAAGAAAAGGACAAGCACTATTTTTTTTCAATAAACAGTGTCCTGTCCCTATGTCAGTCATATTTTCATGGTGAAGATTATGGATGACCGGGGCATTGAGAGTTTTTTGAAGATCATCCGGGTGGATTAAGGATAGATGAAATGATAGATTTAATCCATTCGGTAAATAAAGTACCCATCCGCCTGACCGATGAGCGCTGGGCGCATATCACCGAAGAGCATTGTGAGCTGGCTGGCTTGCGCCTGGAGGTTCTGGAGACCGTGGCCAACCCGGACCGGGTCCTGGCCGGAGGGGAAGGGGAACTTCTGGCAGTGCGGGAATTATTCCCCGGTAAACACCTGGCGGTAGTTTATCGGGAACTGGCGGGGGACGGTTTCATCATCACCGCGTTCCTGACCAGTAAGACGAAGGCCCTGAAAAAGAGGAAACAGCTATGGCCCTAGAAATGGTGGAAGAATATTTAAAGATTATTCCCGCGGTCAAAGGAGCGCCCCAGAAATATTTATGGTCCTCCTATGACGCTGAAGCCGATGTTCTTTACATCAACTTTAAGAAACCCAGCCATGCCACCGACAGCGAACTGACTGACAATGATATCATCATCCGTTACGAAGGCGAAGAAATCATCGGTTTAACCGTGTTGCACGCCAGTAAACGATAAAGATGGAGGACCCAGGCCGGCATAGAAAATAGAGGAAAAAAGGGACAGACACTATTTTTTTCGATAAATGGTGTCTGTCCCTAATTTTCTACTAATTTTAATTATTATGAACTACGCGGCAATTATCTGTTCACATGCTGGGAGTTTGCTCAGAATAAGCTTTTTCAGCTCCACCTTCTTGCTGGCATTGTCGATATCGATGCCCACCAAACGCCCTTGGGCGTCGTAATCCAGCACCACTCCCTCGGAAATCTCCCGACTCTCTGCGCTCGGCTGCTCGGATAGATCGATGTACAGGGAATCAGTATCCGGATAGTAGCTGATCTTCATTCTTTGAATCCTCTATCTGGAAAGGCATTGTGGATGGTGACCTTGTCTTCGAGGGTAACAACCCTCAGGACTCTTCCTTCAAGCTCTTTTACTCGCCCCCAAAATCGCCACCTGTTGCCTTCTTGCGACTCGATTCTGATGGGATTTTCCAAAACCTGAATGCACCATTCTTTTTGAATATAGGGCCTTTTCCGCAGCACTTCATTCTCAAAATACGGGGTATATTTGTATTTTGACATATCAAAATATACGCCTTTAATCATCAAAAAGCTAAGAGAATTATTAAAGAAAACGCGGAAATTACCTCCCCTCTCAATTAGCCTTGAAAAACCTTGTCTTTTCTATAGCAGAATCCCCGATTAGTGCTTACATATCTGATAAACACTGGACTTCCCGGATTAAGGAACGCACCATCTTTCGCCCTTGCTCCAATTTTTACGAAAAACGAAAAACGCCAAGTCAAACTTCAAACCGTCTCCAAGGAGGGTAATAACATGTGGGAAGGTCTCTCGCGCAGCAAGCCCAACCGCAGTCCCGCGACTCTCACCAAGAACCGGGTGAACCCCTCGCCCGTGTCCGGCATCTGCGTCACCTGCCTGGACGGCTGCTCCGGTCCCTGCGAGATCGGGCGTTCCGCGGTCCGGGGCCGGGAACTCCTCTATCCCATGCCTTTCGGCAAAGTGACCTCCGGCGCGGAGAAGGATTATCCGGTGGATTTTTCCTACTTCAACGTGCAGGGCACCTGCGTCGGCGCCCAAGGCATCGAAGCCGATCCGGACAAGGCCATCTTCCCCGCGGTGGATGTGAGCACCGAAATTGGCGTGAATTCGAAGATCAAACTGGGCTTTCCCGCGTTCACCGGGGCCCTGGGCTCCACGGAAATCGCCCAGAACCATTGGGAATCCATGGCCATCGCCGCGGCCATCTGCGGCATGGACCCGGCCGCGGTCATCAAGAAGGGCCGCATCGTCAAATCCCCGGAGATGGAGCGCCGGGTCAAGGTCTTCCGCAAATGGCACCAGGGCAGAGGCGATCTCATCGTCCAGGCCAATGTGGAGGACACCCGGTTGGGGGTGCCGGAGTACGTCATCGGGGAACTGGGGGTGGAGTTCTTCGAAGTCAAATGGGGCCAAGGAGCCAAGGACATCGGCGGCGAAGTCAAGCTCCCAAATTTGGACCGGGCCCGGCAGCTCACGGACCGGGGCTATATCGTCCTCCCCGACCCCCATGACCCCCTCACCGAGGAGCAATACAACCTCCGGGGCATCCGGGAATTCGAGCGCCACTCCCGGGTGAACCTGGTGACCGAAGAAGGCTTCTTCAAGACCGTGGAACATCTGCGCCGCCTGGGGGCGAAACGGGTCTCCTTAAAGACCGGGGCCTACCGCCCCGCGGACTTGGCCCGGGCGGTGAAATTCGCGTCCCAGGCCAGGGTCGACCTCCTCACCGTGGACGGCGCGGGCGGGGGCACGGGCATGAGCCCCTGGGCCATGATGAACGAATGGGGCATTCCCACGGTCCATCTCGAGTGCCTGCTGCACCAATACCTCTCGCGCCTCCAGGCCAAGGGCGAGTTCATCCCGGACTGCGCCATCGCCGGGGGGCTGTCCATGGAGGACCACGTCTTCAAGGCCCTGGCCCTAGGCGCGCCTTTCGTGAAACTGGTCTGCATGGGCCGGGCCATCATGACCGCCACCATGGTGGGCAACCTGGAGGGGAAAAAGCTGGAGGAAAAATGCCGGCACGAAGGCATGGACATCAAAGAGGCCTACCTGGAGCATTTCACGGAGTGCATCGATCTAAGAAGGCGCTATCCCCTGGGCAAATACGCCCGCATCCCCGGGGGCGGGGTGGGCATGTACAGCTACATCAAACGCATGACCCAGGGCCTGCAGCAGTTCATGGCCGGGTCCAGGAAGTTTGCACTGAAATATATAGATAGGGGCGACCTCATGGCTTTGACCCGAGAAGCCGCGGAAGTCTCGGGGATTCCCTACGTCATGGACGCGGATGCGAAGGAAGTGGACAGGATTTTGGGGTAGCATGGATACCTTCCCTGGAGCGGCCCCTTCGGTCGTATAGCAGTTTCTCATGTCATTGAGCTAAAATATTACAAAATAGAAGCCTGGATTGAAAAAATTCGGGCTTTTTTTATTGACAAATATTTTGATTTTTGCTACCGGAGGAATTTGGGTTAGTGATAATGTCTGCCCCCAATTTTAGAATTTTAATTGATTTCATATAAGTTATATAAGTTATAAAAAAATAGATTTAAAAGGAAAAATCGTATGGATTCTGAAAAGAACAATAATTTGAAAGAAAGGTTATCTAACATTGATTGGAACAATGTGAAACCTGAACATGAATTTAGGAAAGATCTTGAGGATATAGTTCAAATTGCCCGCGATATAACTGAAGCTGAAGTCGGGGTATTTTTTCTCACTACAGATGGGATTTTTTTAGAAGCGGCTCACTGGCAGAGAGGGCGTCCACCACAGCCTCCAGCATCAGAATTACCAGAATATCGCCTTCATTGGGGAGAAAAAGACAAGAAGAAACTTGATGGAATTACTGCTCATGTCGTAGTAAATAGGAAAGTTGGGAATTTGAATCAGAAAGGTGTCTTTAACCATGAAGCCTGGAAAGGAAAATGGGACGCTGTATTCTTAGAGGGAGATCGTAATCGTTGCAAGGGAATACTTGCAGTTCCTATTCAGGAGGTTATTGGAAGCGACGATTTAAAAGGGTATCGAGTTCATGGTGTACTTAAGGTTGAGAATCCTAAAGTAAAAACAGCAGAAAATAAATTTAAAGGCGAACATGCAGAATCATTAAAACAAATGGCAATAACTATTGCTAACAAACTAAAGTTTAATAGTAATTTTTGGTGCAACTTCGTCCAGAGCAGGGCGGATATTAAAGTTTCATATTTAGTAGAATTATTGGAAAAAGGACAATCTCTTCAGCACAATCTTTCACATGGATTAAATTATGTGATTCATCTTTTTTCAAAATGGCTTGGTTGTGAAACAGCAATACATGTTTTTTGGTTAAATGGCAACCAAATGGAATGCAATTTATTAAGACCTTGGGATTATGCCTCAGGCGAAGGACCTAAAAAACACGAACCATTGGAAGGGAAGGATAAAGAAACCTTCATTGATTGGCTAGAAGCAAATGTAGGACCTCAGATTGTTCAATTTGATAAACCTATTGACCATGAACTTTGGAAAATATTATTTGGAGATTCAAAATATCAAGATTTGGTTGACATTATTAGATTAAAAAGAGGTCGATATGACTTAGGAGTCCTTTTATTAATTAATTCAAATTTAAGAAAATATAAACAGAGCAATCCCGATAAGAAAAAATCAAAAGAAGCCTTAAATCAACATAGAAATGCAAATTTCAGAGACTCTTACTAAACTTGCAATGAATGTGGTTTCAATACTTGGTAGATTTATTGAGGGAGAGTATGAAACTACTAAATATACATATTTACCCAAACACCGTCCTTCAACAACAGAAAAAACATGTTCTATGATGATGGTCGATATTAGAAATTTTTCACAATTAACTCAGATATTACGTATGCAAAATATGACTTTCCAAATTGAGAGATTTATGGAGCATTATTGCTCGGAAATTGGAAAGATTATCAGCAATTCCACTATTGGCAGAGTAGATAAGTTTTTAGGAGACGGAATGATGGCCATTTTTGG
>DYJG01000100.1:0-404 GCA_020723225.1 Desulfobacca acetoxidans
CCGTCCAAACCAGGAACTTGATAGTGCCTCTCGTGCGGTTTACTTCAGCCATGAGAAGCTCCTCCTCCTATGAGCATATCTGTTGAGGTTAAACGTTCGCTAAGGTTGAAACTCCTTGGTCCCGGGGGATAAATGGTATGATTCCCTTGAGTTACCTCCTTTTTTAAGATGGCAGCCGCTTGGTTTTCTTTTCAAAAAATTCGCCTCTCCGGTGTCCCGGAAAGTCAACCTGGTAAGAAGCAACAACCGTACCAACGAGAAGATTTTCACAAACTAGACCTGCCAAATCGGCTGCTGCCAATTTTTTTATCAAACTTCGATTTTTGTACAATCGGACCAGGTGTTCGCCCAATAAAATTAGGGGCGAACACCAGGTTCGCCCCTACGGTTGGCTTGCGAAGTAT
>DYJG01000100.1:414-8041 GCA_020723225.1 Desulfobacca acetoxidans
CTTCTACATTTTCTTGCCTTTTGACTGCCTAATTTGGTATTAAGGAGAGCCTGCCCGATTAGGGGAGTCCCGGTGCCTGCAGCAAGGGTTTTAGAGATAGTCTGCTGGCAGGGGCTGGGCGGAGAAAACCCGCATAAAGAGGGCATAAGACGGGAAAATTTCCCTCGAAATCAGGTAAAATTTCACAAGCTCAAAAATTATCAATAACAATCGAATTTTCAGGGAAAAATTACCTATTTTTTAATATTCAATAATTACAAGAAATTACATTATAAAAAACGGGAAAAATTACCGACAGGCAGGGAAAAATTACCGGCAGGCAGGGAATTTATACTTCAGAACTCATCACCCATGGTCTTCTTCGGGACGGTCTGGTTTGGCGCCGGATTGAAAGTCCATGATCGTGAAGAGATCAAAGATATGCATGTAATGTTTTAGGGAATCGGGACTGATTCCCAGGAGCGCCGCCGCCCGTTTACGGCTGCCGTGAGTCCGGCGCAAGGCCTCGACCACCAGGTGGCGTTTCAGATTCATGGTCACTTCGTTAATGGTTTCGTTCTCCGGAAATCCGAAGGTGACCGACCATTCCTGCCCCACTTCTTTGGTTTTGAACTTGTGGTTCAAGGTGAGGTCTTCCCGGCTGATCCGCCTCTTGCCGCCGCCCAGAATCAAGGCGCGCTCCAACACGTTGCGCAATTCCCGCACATTTCCGGGCCAGGGATAGACTTCCAGCGCCTTTAACGCCCTGGTGTCCATGACCGGCACCGAGTCCAATCCCAGCTTGGATGACAGATCCCCCAAAATGTCGGCGACCAAAGCGGGAATATCCTCAGTCCTTTGCCTTAACGGCGGAACCTCGATGCTGAAGACATCCAAGCGATAAAACAGGTCCTGCCGAAAGCGGTTGAGCTTGACTTCTTTTTCGAGGTTGCGGTTGGTGGCGGCAATGAGTCGGGCATTCACCGTAAAAAGTTTTACGCCGCCCACTCTGGTGAATTGCCGGGTATCCAGAAAGGTCAGGAGCTTCGCTTGCAGCGACGGGGAAAGTTCGCCGATTTCATTGAGCAGTATGGTGCCGCCTTCGGCAAGTTCCAACAGCCCTCGTTTCGGGCCCTTTGAGCCGGTAAAGGCTCCGGATTCATAGCCGAAAAGTTCGGACTCGGCCAATTCCGGGGAAACGGCCGCGCAGTTGATGGAGAAGAAAGGCCCATGGGCCCGTTTGGAGTTGTCGTGTATGTAGCGGGCGATATGGTCCTTGCCGGCGCCGCTTTCTCCGGTCAGGAGCACGATGGAGTCCGTTTGGGCCGCCAGGCGCGCCGCCCGGAGAGTGGCCCGCATCGCCCGGGACCGGCACCCGCTCCCCACCAGCAAAGCCACGGACTCGCCGCGTTTGCGATCGGTTATTTCCCGGCTGATGCCGATGATGCCGGTAATTTTTCCCTGACTGTTGCGCATGGGAACCTTGGTATCGAGAAAGGTCCTCTGCACTCCCTTGATGAGCCGGGTGTGCTCCTGTTCGACGGTCTCTCCCTTCAGGACCCGCTGATCCACTTCCGCGAGAATCTCGGTGGAATCCTTGCCGAACAATTCCGCATCCGTGCGGCCCACTATCTGGGATTCCGGGATTTCCAGCAGGCCGGCGAAATACGGGTTCACCTGGGTGTACCGGAGGGTGAAATCCTTGACAAAGATACAGTCTCTGGCGCTCTCAAAAATACCCTGGAACTGTTCCACGGTCTCATGAAGTTGCTCTTCATAGACGCGTTTGCGATCGGTGATATCAAGGCAAATTCCCACCATGCGTAACGCTTTGCCGTTCTGATCGGTTTCCACCACTTTACCGCGGTCCAGAATCCACTTCCATTCTCCCGAGTCTGTCTGCAACCGGTATTCGGCTTCAAAAAACTCGGAGGGGTTCGCCAGGTGGCGCTTCAAGATCTTCAGGACCTTGAGCTTGTCATCCCGGGGAATTCGGTTTTGCCAGGCAGCGAAATCCGATTCGGATTCATACGTCGAATAGCCGAGCATTCTGCTCCGGCGCTGATCGAAATAGACCATATCCGAATTCAGGTTCCATTCCCACAATCCCAAATTCGACACTTCCAGGGCCAGTTCCTGCCGGCTCTGCCTCAGGAGCCATTCTTCCTCGGCGGCTTCGCGCTCCCGCAGCCGATCTTCGAGAAGGGCCTTGGCCTGCGACAGCTCGGCAGTGCGCTGCTCCACGCGCTCCTCCAGAGCCTGGCCCAACGCTTGTTCGGACTGCACTCTCAGGAAAAAGACGCCTAAAATGGCGGCTATCATTTCAAAGAAGCATACTGTTTCGGGGCAAAAGATATCGTCCCGGGAGTCGCAGAGCTGCAAAACGCCGATGACCTCTCGATCGCAATGGATCGGAACGATGGCCACTGATTCATAACCGCTGGAAATAAAATGATTTCTGAATATGGCCTTGAGTTCGCCGCCGTATTGCGACTCCAGCAATTTAGACAGACCGGCGGTCCAGAAACTCCCGGCGGCGGTAAAGAAAGGCCGGGAATCCGCCATCTTCCCCCGGATTATTTCCCCGCACATGCACTCCAGCACCGGATTGCCTTCGGAATCCCGCAATAATTGACCGGAACCGCCGCGGCTGCAGAGATAGTTCTCCGCCTTGAGGTAATCATGGGGATAACCGGTTGCCGCGAGATATGGATAATCGTCGCCTTCCCGAATACGAACGCCGACCGCTTCCACATCGGCGTAGTTTCTCATCGATTCCACTATTTTTTCGAGATCGGCGCTCCTCAGGACGCGTTGATTCAGACGTTCGAGGATCTCAATGGCGAATTCCTGATTTTTACTCATGGACCGCGGCCGGTCTTTCATTGCTGCCAACCGGTCGGGTTGCATCATTTCTTCCGCTGCTTCCCTCCTCGTCTTAACTTGTTTCATCCGGCGCCCCCTATCCTTGCACTGGGAGAGGAGATTAGTGAAAGGCCGCGGTCAGATGATTTTGTCGGTACTGCTGCCACCGCGTCGGCAATAGCGGCCAAAAAATAGGGTTAGCAATAGGTATGCCAAACTACGATTTCAAGCTGCGCATCCCTTGAGAACCGGGCATTCGCCCGAGGTGCCGCCATAAGTTGGGCTTTGCATCATTTCGTCAGGATTTTTTACACCAGGTGTAGATTTTTTTGCCAACTGGTCAGATGTTTTTGGTTCCCGGCGTATTGGCCGCCACTTCCAGTGGTCATGCAGGAATGCCACACCGAAACCTGGAAGATGAAGTGATGGGTTCTGGGGGCAGGCGTTAAAAATTCCCTGAAAAAGATTTGCTATAGCCGGTTGCGTCGATGGATGAAAAGGCGGGGGAGAATTGTTCTTACACCCTTTGCGTCCGCCTGGACGGCGGCAATCCGTATCAAGACTCCCGGTCCAGTTCGTAATTCCCATCCAGGAAACGCCGCGCCAAAGCATCAACGCTGGCGTCGCTCCGCATCAGCATGTCCATCTGGCGCGTGAATTGGAGCATTCGCCCTACTTTATCGAGCTTCTCCAGGGTCAGGGCAGCTTCGTACTTGTCATAGCGCGCATCCACCCGGTCTCCATGGACTTCCACCACAAAACCGAGGGCGTCAAGGATGGCCGCGACGGTTCGGGCTCTTCTGTTCCGCCGGGTCTCATCCGCCGCGCCTCCTTTCATCGAAAAGGAGATGTAGTTCTTACTCGCCGTCTCGCAGCAATAGGTGTCCAGGACGCTGTAATGATAGCCGATGCGCGAGCTGAAATTTAGGTAATTATCTGAAATAATAGCATAACTACGATCACCCAAACCTTCCCCGGGGCCGTTGGGAGCAAGCATCTGTTCCTGGAGGACGGACAGGAAGCCGCCGAGATCAACCGGCCTGGGTCCCTGATTCCGCAAGTCCTTGTGCAACATGCCATCTAGGACGGCCTTCAAAGGGCTGGACTCAATCTGCTCCATGGTCACCCGTTTTGAGAAGTTCGAGCACCCCGTCAATCCGCCTCCCAGGTCAATGATGTGCAGGTCCAGGGGTACCGGGGCAACCAGCTTGAAACCGTCTGCTCCCTCCACGTCGTCAACGATATCGCTGATCGCGAACATCTCTTTGTACGAGAGTTCGTGGATCAGCCGCATCACATCATGCAGGGTTTCGCAATACTCGGGGGCAAAATTGGCCGCTTTCGGATTGACGAGGTTCAGGGGCACGATCCAGTCCGCGACCCTTCTCAGGGCGCTATAGACCGGGGTGTCTTTCATCATCGGTTTTTCGGTCTTGCAGGTCTTGCAGAGTTCCAGAAGCTCAAGAACCCGGCCTTCGTAGACCCGGGCGGAATAGGCGTCCACCGTGACCTCTACGCCGGCGGGTATGGCCTCCGTCGCCGACTTGGCGTCGAGAATCGTCGGCACCCCGAATTCTCTGGCCAGAGAAGCCATATGGCTGGTGACGCTGCCGGTGTCCGTCACTATGGCCCGGGCTTTGGTCATCGCCATCATGAACTGGGGGCTGGGGTGCCGGGCCACCAGAACCCCGCCGGCCGGAAACGTTTCCAAGTCCTCTTCGGATTTCACGTGTACCGCGGGGCCGATTCCCACTCCCGGAAAAACTATGGCTCCTCCCTCCACCAGGACGGGGTATCCTGCCACCCGCATGAATTCACGGTCGCCGGCGCCGGCCAGGGTCTCGATATGCAGGGGCCTGGTCTGGAGAATCATGATCCTGCCGCCGCTGTCCAGGGCCCACTCGACGTCTTGGGCGTATTCGTAATGTTTCTCCAATCGCAGCCCGTATTCGGCCAATTGCCGTATCTGCCCGGGAGATAAGCTGGAAGCGTCTTGATTCCCGGGTTCCACCGGGATTTCCTGAACCCCTTCCGCAGGCAGGCTGACGAGTTGCACGGGTTTGTGCGAGATGCGCGACTCAACCAACCTCAGTTCGCCATCCTTGGAAACCAGGTAACTGTCGGGAGTGATGATGCCGTCCACCGCATACGGTCCGAGGCCCCACACCGAGGTAATGAGAATCCGGTCTGCCAAGGGATCGGAGGGATCCCGGGAATACATGACGCCGCTGGCGAGGGAATCCACCATCTCCATGCAGGCCACGCCCATGGCCAGGTCTTCATCCCGTATTCCCTTCGCCAACCGGTAAGACAAGGCCCGGGGGGTATAGAGACTTGCCAGAACCTGTTTGTAGGTGTCGATCAGATGTTCCCGGGGAACATTGAGAACCGAAAGGTACTGCCCCGCGTAGGATAATTGGCTGTCCTCGCCGATGGCGCTGCTGCGCAGCGCGACATGAAAGTCCTGTGACTGTCCGCCGTTCCGGTCGTGAATGCGCTGGGCCATCTCCTGGTACGCGGCAAGGATGGCATGAGCCAGGTCAGCGGGAACCGGCGCTCTCGTAATCAGCCCCTGAATTACCTGGCTGACGTTGTTGACCGCCTGGGGGTCGTTAAGGTCCAGGTGCCTGCGCAAGCTGGTGATTTTCTCAATAAGATCGTTTTGTTCGAGGAAATAATTGCTGGCCGCGGTGGTAACCGCGAAACCTTCGGGAATGGGAATCCGGACGCGGCTGTGGATCTCGCCGAGATTGGCGTTCTTGCCGCCCACCGAGTCCACCATGTCTCTGGTGATGTCGGAGTACGGCAAGATCCAGGCGGTAACGGTCAATTCCTTCCGTTTCCCGAGTTCATCCTTGATGTGGGAATTAATCCTCTCAATAATGGGAAAGAGGGAGGCAAAATAATTCCCCGAGAGGTCGTCCAGACTTTTCACCATTTTCAGAGTGTGAAAGACCGCTTTGGTTGCTTGCGACCGCACATAGGACATGCCAAAGACTTCTTGGCCGCGCAGTTTCTCCTCGATATCGGTGATAATGTTGAGCAGTTCGCTGTTCGAAGCCAGTATATCCTTGAAAGACGCGTACTTGAACTCGAATAAGGTAGAGGCCTTTTCCCTGGCCGCGCTTCGGTCCCGGGACTTTTGCCGGAATATTCGCTGCACGTACTGGTGAATGGAGTCCAAGAGAGACATGCCACCTTCCCTGGAAGCCCTGAGGAAAGATTTCCCTTCAGCCTTCCGAGAGGACAATCACGGGTCCTTTTGGAAAATAAGCAATTGTCATGCCAAGTGTGAACCGAGGTTTCGGGGGGAACTGTCTTGAAAAGCGGTCAGTGGCCAGTGGTCAATAGATTACCCTATTCCCCTTTCCCGGCATCCAATTCCCGGCGCACGGACTCGGCCAGTTGCAGGGGGGCCAGCGGCTTGGCGAGCAGCTCTCTGAGCCCCAGGGCCCTGACCTTCTCCGGCGTCAGGGTCTCGCTGTAGCCGGTGCAGATGATGATGGGGAGGCCGGGTCTTATCTTCAGGAGTTCTGCGGCCAGCTCCAGGCCCGACAGGTGGGGCATGGTCTGATCGGCCAGAACCAGATCGAAGCCGTCCGGTTGGGTTCGAAAGGCCTCCAGGGCCTCCGGGCCGGCGGTGAAGGCCGTGACCCGGTAGCCCAACTGCTCCAGGAGGACCCTGGCAGCCACGACGATATCTTCCTCGTCGTCCACCACCAGGATGCTTTCCGTGCCCCGGGGCGGCTCCCCTGCCGCTTCGGGCTCCGTAAGCTCCTCGGTCCGCATCACCGGGAAAAAGACCTCGAAGGTGGTGCCCCGGCCCGGTTCGCTGTCCACAGTGATGCCGCCCTCACAGAGTTTGACGATGCCGTGGACCACGGCCAACCCCAACCCGGTCCCCTGGCCTTTCTCCTTGGTGGTGAAGTAAGGCTCGAAGATGCGCTCGAGGATGGCCGGGGCTATCCCCGGCCCCGAATCATGGATGCTCAGCCGCACGTAGGGTCCCGGCTTGATTTCAATCCCGAAAGCAGACCGTCCCTCCGTTAATTCCACGTTGTCCAAGCCCACCTCCAGCAGCCCCCCCTGGTCACCCAGGGCCTGGGCGGCGTTGGTGCAGAGATTCATTACCACCTGGTAGACCTCGGTGGGATCGGCCAGCACCCAATCGGGATCGGCAAAGATATTCTGGCGCAGGTCGATGGTGGCTGGGAAGGTGGAACGCAGTAATTTCAGGGATTCCTTAATAATGGGGCCCAGTTGCATGAAGATGCGTTGGCGCTCGGTTTGCCGGCTGAAGGAAAGGATTTGGTTGACCAGGTCCGCAGCCCGTTTGCTGGACTTGAGCACCAAATCGAGGTAGGACCGGGTGGGGCTGTCCCCTGGAAGGTCCCGCATGGCGATCTCGGTGTACATGACGATGGGGGAGAGAATATTGTTGAAGTCATGGGCAATGCCTCCGGCCAGGGTGCCCAGGGCCTCGATCTTCTGGGTCTGGCGGAGTTGGGATTCCATTTTGGCCTTCTCCTCCTCGGCCTTTCTTTGCAGGGTGACATCCCGGTTGCCGGCCCGGCGGCCGAGATAGCGGCCGGTGGGGCTGTAGACCGGTTGGCAGACATGGGCGATCCAGCGTTCTTCCCCGTCCTTGGTCAGGATTCGGAAGTCCAGGTGCTGGACCTCGCCGCTCTCCCGTTCGTCATGGAGGTGTCCGGCGATTTTCTCCCGGTCCTCCGGGTGGGTGATTTTCTCCAGCAGGTCGGGGTCCGAGAAGAAATCTTCCGCC
>DYJG01000777.1 GCA_020723225.1 Desulfobacca acetoxidans
CCAAATTAAACAGACAATTTTTTCATTTAAATCAGCTTCAGGTGTCCGTATCTTCCTTTCTTAAACCTTACTTAACCTGTAACTGATCGGCTGGCCGGTTCTCATTACCGAAAACCGAAAACCGTCCTTTTATGACCCATCCCCCGGACCTGAAAGAACTCACCCTGGAAGAACTGGAGCGGCTTATGGCCGCCTGGGGCCAGCCCCGATATCGGGCCCGGCAGGTGGCGAAGTGGCTCTATAAGGGCGCGGCCGATTTCCAGGAGATGACGGATATCGCCCGGCCTTTCCGGGAAGAATTGGCCCGGCAGGCCCGGATCAGCCGCTTGCCGGTGGTCAACCGGCAAGAGGCCGCAGACGGCACCCGCAAGCTGCTCCTGGCCTTGGATGACGGCCAACGCATCGAAGCGGTGCTCATCCCCGAACGCGATCATGCCACCTTGTGCCTCTCCAGCCAGGTGGGTTGCGCCCAGGGGTGCGCTTTTTGCCTCACGGCCCAACGGGGTTTCGTCCGCAATTTGACGGCCGGGGAGATGGTCAACCAGGTGCTGGCCGCCCGGGCCTTGCTGCCCCCGGGCCTGCCGCTCACCAACCTGGTCTTCATGGGCATGGGTGAGCCCCTGGCCAACTTTGCCGAGGTTACCAAGGCCTTGACCATCATCACCGCGGCCTGGGGCCTTAATTTTTCCCCCCGGCGCATCACCGTCTCCACCGTGGGACTGGCCCCCCTGATCCCCCGCCTGGGCCAGGAAGTGCGGTGCAATCTCACCATTTCCCTGAACGCGCCGGATGACGCCCTCCGGAACCGCCTCATGCCGGTTAACCGCCGCTATCCCCTGGAGACGCTGCTTCAGGCCTGCCGGGATTTTCCCCTGCCCCGGCACCGGCGCATCACCTTTGCCTACGTGCTCCTGAAAGACATCAACGACCAGCCGGACCAGGCCCGGCAGTTGGCCCGGCTGCTTCAGGGCCTGCGGGTGAAGATCAACCTCATCCCCTTCAACCCCCACGCCCGCCTGCCCTTCGCGCCGCCGCCGGAAAGCCGCATCCTGGAATTTCAGGAAATCCTCAGGGAGAAAAATTACGCAGTCTTCATCCGGGAGTCCCGGGGCCAGGAAATCGCCGC
>DYJG01000101.1:0-1483 GCA_020723225.1 Desulfobacca acetoxidans
CCAGGCCCTGGGCTGCCGGGGCTACAGCCGCACGGACATGAGAATTAAGGACGGGGAGATCTACGTCCTGGAAACCAACACCATCCCGGGCATGACCGCCACCAGCCTCTTCCCCCAGGGTGCCCAGGCCGCTGGCATCGAGTTTCCGGAACTGCTGGATAAGTTGATCGAGCTGGCGTTGGAGAAGAATTAAAAGATTAACCACCAAGACACCAAGACACCAAGAATCACCAAGGAAATAATTATGGGCATCCTGGTTCCCAGGATGCCCATAAAAGCTTTCTTGGTGTTCCTTTGTGTCTTGGTGTCTTTGTGGTAAGGTTTTTAGCCATGAGCGACAACGCGGCCGATCCCTGGTCTTCTCTCGCCCGCCTCCTGGAAGAAGGGGTTCAGCAAGGCGTCTATACCGCGGCCGCGGCCGCGGTGGGCCTTAAGGGTGAGAAACTCTGGGAAGGCGCGGCGGGTCGGGTTTCCAGGGAGCCGGACGCGGCGGCCGCCGCCCTGGATACGGTCTTCGACCTGGCCTCCCTCACCAAGCCCCTGGCCACGGCCCTGGCCCTGATGCTGCTGGAGGCCCAAGGCCGAATCACCCTGGAGACCACCCTGGGCGAGGTCCTCCGGGAAAAATGGCTGCCTCCGGAGAAACGGGCTTTAACCCTCTTGAGCCTCCTGGCCCATCAGGCCGGGCTCCCGGCCTGGCGTCCCTTTTATGAAACGATTCTCGCCGCTCCCGAGGCGGAGCGCCGCGGCCTGCTGCGCCGGCTGGCCGCGGCCGCGGCCCTGGAATATCTCCCCGGCAGCCGCACTCTTTACAGCGACCTCGGTTATCTGCTGCTCCAGGCGGTGGTTGAGACTGCCGCGGGCCGGGACCTGGATTCCTTCTGCCGCCGGGAGATCTACCTGCCCCTGGGTTTGGAGGTCCTGGGTTTTTGCCCCCGTCGCCGGCCCGGAGGCGATATGCTCTCTTTCGCGGCCACCGAACCGGGGCTGATCCCCGGCCGCGCCGCCTTAGGCGAGGTCCACGACGAAAACGCCTGGGCCGCAGGGGGAGTGGCCGGACACGCCGGGTTATTCGGGACCGCGGGGGAAGTATTTCAACTTTTAAGCGCACTGTACCGAACTTATCAGGGAGAGGCGGCGGGTCCTCTGGTTCCGGCGGTGGTGCGCGCCTTCCTCACCCCAATTCCCGGCGGCGGGCGCACTCCCGGTTTCGACACCCCCGGCGGGGAGCTGTCCCAAAGGAGCGCGGGCCGTTTCTTCTCGGTAAGAAGCGTCGGCCACCTGGGGTTTACCGGCGTCTCTTTTTGGCTGGACCTGGACACGGGGCAGATGGTAGTCTTACTCACCAACCGGGTGCACCTGGGCCGGGAGGACAAGGCCGGGATTCAGCGCTTCCGGCCTCTATTTCATGAGGCGGCCTCAAGGGCCCTGGGATTGGATCAGTCGCCAGTTGCCAGTTGCCAGTAGTCAGTGATCAGTAAAC
>DYJG01000101.1:1493-8028 GCA_020723225.1 Desulfobacca acetoxidans
CCGGGTGCACCTGGGCCGGGATGACAAGACCAGGATCCAGGCCTTCAGGCCCCGGTTCCATGAGGCGGCCTCGAGGGGGCTGGGAATTGTGAGTGAGCAGTGAGCAGTAGCCGGTAGTCGTGATCAGTAATAAGTAATAAGTAATAAGTGATAAGTGATAAGTGATAAGTGATCAGGAAATAAAAGGAGTTATTCCAGGCTATTAAAGACGTTGAGCCTAATTTATTTTTCGTGAATGATAAGAAACAGCTTTTTTACTGGCCATTGACCACTTAAACATGCTGAAACCTCGACACATCCATCTGCTAGGCATCTGCGGCACGGGCATGGCGGCGCTGGCCGGCATCCTGAAGGAGCAGGGGTATTTCGTCACCGGCTCGGACGAACACGCCTATCCTCCCATGAGCACCTTCCTGGAGGGGCTGGGGATCAAGGTGCTGAACGGCTACCAGCCTGAGAACCTGAATCCCGCGCCCGACCTGGTGGTGGTGGGAAACGTCATCCGCCGGGAAAACCCTGAAGCCCAGGCGGTCCTGGAGCGAAACCTGGCCCGTCTGTCTCTGCCCGAGGCCCTGAACCGTTTCCTGGTGGGGGACCGGCATAGCGTCGTGGTGGCGGGCACCCACGGCAAGTCCACCACCACCGCCTTGCTGGCCTGGCTGCTGACTGCCACGGGCCGGGACCCGGGATTTATGGTGGGGGGCATCGCCAAAAATTTCAGCTCCAACTACCGCACCGGCCGGGGGGGCTGCGTAGTCCTGGAAGGGGATGAATACGACACCGCGTTTTTCGACAAGCGCCCCAAGTTCCTCCTTTTCCGGCCCAAGGTGGCGGTGCTCACCTCCATTGAATACGACCACGCGGATATCTACCCGGACCTGGAGCGGGTGGTCCAGGCCTTCCGAGGATTTGTGCGGCAAGTCCCCGCACACGGCAAGATTCTGGCCTGGGGGGACGCCAAGCTGGTCAGGCAGGTCTGCCGGGACGCGACCGCGGCGGTGGCCTTTTACGGCCTCCATGAAGCCGCGGCCTGGCGGGCCGTGCGCATCGAGGCCGTATCCGGGGGCATGAAGTTCACCGTTTTCCGGGAGGGAAAAAGGTGGGGGAGGTTTTGCTCACCCCTCCTGGGAATCCACAACGTCTTAAATACCCTGGCCGCGCTGGCGGTGATGGGGGAATTGGGAGAGAACCCCGAGCCGCTGCAGGAGGCCCTGGCGGGCTTCCAGGGCGTGAAGCGCCGTCTGGAGCCCGCGGGAGAGTACAAGAGCGTCCTGGTGCTGGAGGATTTTGCCCACCACCCCACGGCAGTGGGGGCCACTTTGGAGGCCGTGCGCCAGGGTTATCCCCAGCGGCGGATAGTGGCGGTCTTCGAACCCCGCACCAACACCTCCCGGCGCCGGGTCTTCCAGGAGCCCTACGCAAAAGCCTTTAAAGACGCAGACCTGATCCTCGTCCGGGAACCCCCGGACCTGTGGAAGGTGCCCGAGGAAGAGCAGTTTTCCTCCCGCCGGCTGGTGCAGGACCTGCAGACTCAGGGCAAACAAGCCTTTTATTACCCGGATACCGACCGGCTCCTGGAGGGGCTGCTGGGGGAGCTGAAACCCGGAGACGTGGTGCTGATCATGTCCAACGGCGACTTCGACCACCTGGTGCCCAGGCTTTGCGCGGCGTTAGCCCGGTAGAAAGTTCAAAGTTCAAGGTTCAAAGTTCAAGGTCGGCATTGCGGACAACTTTGAACTTTGAACCTTGAACTTTGAACTCATCACACCAGCCACTCCTTAAACCGGGTCTTGGGCGGCGTGGCCAGATGCAGCAGCGTGGTCTCCGCCCCGGCCTGAACCGTTACCGCCACCGGGGTTTCTGTCTTCGCGTCGCTATAGGCCGCGGCCAGACCCGCGGCCAACTCCAGGTCGCTCGCTACAGGATTTCCCAAGACCAGGACCAGGGGTCCGGGGTGGGCCGACACCTTGAGCACTCTGTCCCCCGGGGCGATCAGTTTTTCCATGGCTTCATTATCCCGTTGCGTCCGCCCCACCACCGCCTTCATGCCCCCGGGCAGCCGGAAATGGCGGCCCCATTTCAAGAGCTCCAGGTCCCTGCGGGACACCTCCGGCTGGTGCCGCAGGGTCTCCTTGAGGCGGGCCGCGTAATTGGGGTCGGTGAGGAGGCAGCCCCCCGCGGGCGCGGGATAGTCGGTGATGCCATATTCCGCAGCTAGAGCCATCTGCCGCTTGCGGCCCCGGCCGCTCAGGTCCAGGAGCCGGTCCCGGTCCACCCAGCCCAGAAGTTCCGGGCGGGTGGGGGGTAGAAGTTTGGCGCTCAAGGGGCGCAGGAGCAGCTCCGGGACCCCCGATTCCCGGGCGATGAGGTTCAGGGACCCCCGGTTCTGGCTCATGGGCCGCTGGCCCAGGACCTCGCCGGTGAAGAGGAAATCGAAGCCTTCCCGCTCCATTCTGGCCGCGGCCTCCCGGAGCATCAACAGGTGGCAATCGATGCAGGGGTTGTGGCCCCGGCCGAACCCCCGGGGTGGCGTATAGATGAGAGGATAAAACTTATCGGTGATATCCTCCAAAATCAGCGGCAGTTGCAGGTGCGCGGCGGACGCCTTGGCCCGGTCCGGCCCGAAAAAGGGGGTAATGAAAAAGATGGCGGTGACGTCGACTCCTTGAGCCCTAAGCACCGCGGCCGCGAGCATGCTGTCCAGGCCGCCTGATAAGAGGCCCAGGGCGCGTTTGGGTTTTTCCATAACTTTTGACAACTTATCAGGAATTATCGGTACGCGACAATTGAAGTGGAGAATGTTTCTGTTAATATTATCATTATAAAGAATAATCCGGGTTAACGGTATGAAGTTTTTCCACCGTCCGAACTGCCGGTTGAGAAATTTGCCTAGAGGTTCCGGGAAGTCATGAAAAAAGTGGGGTTGGCTCTGGGAAGCGGCGGCGCCAAGGGGCTCAGCCACATCGCTTTTATCCAGGCCCTGGATGAATTGGGGGTGCGGCCCGAGGTCATCGCCGGGACCAGTATCGGCGCGGTCATCGGCGGGTTTTATGCCTCTGGGGTTTCCGGGATGGAACTGGAACAAATGGTCAAGGACCTGGGCTTCATGGACCTGTACAAGCTGGTCCTGGATTTCTCCCTTCTCAGCAATTCTGCGATTTATAAGGGCAAGGGAGTGGAAGATTTTCTCGCCCGGCAGATTTCCGTTCAAACCTTTGAAGAGGCGGAGATTCCCTTAAAAGTGGTGGCCACGGATTTCTGGAAACGCAAAGAGGTGGTATTTGCAAGCGGCAGCCTCGTCACCGCCATCCGGGCATCCATGGCCATGCCCGCACTTTTCGAACCGGTACAGTTGAACGATATGGTTCTCATTGACGGCGGCGCCGTGAATCCCCTGCCTTATGATCTCATCCAGCAGGAGTGTGATCTGACCATCGCCATTGATGTTTCCGGCGAGAAGACTTATACCGCCGATGACCCGGTGCCCAATATGGTGGAAAGCATCCTGTCCACTTTCCAGATTATGCAAGCCTCAATTGTGGAAGCTAAAAAGAGATTCTCCCCGCCCTCTATCTACGTCAAACCTGCCTTGACCAATATCCGGACCCTGGACTTTTACCGCTATAGAGAGATCTTGGCGGGGGTCCAGGAAGAAGTGCAATGGTTTAAAGACGCTTTGAGAAAGGTTTTATAGTTAAGATCTCCAAGACATTCTCCTGTGACACCATCGTTTACAAATCGTTGCCTTCCGGCAATTTATCCTTTATAATTAAAATATTAAGTTCTTAATGAGGTTCGACTGGCTGACCGGTTCAAATTCCATTAAAGAAAAATTTTAAAGAAGACCTAAAGTCCATGAGGCTGCCTGCAGCCGAAAAATGGCATGATAGATTGAGATAACAATGTTTTTGGCCAAACTGGAACAACTGGAAAAACAATTCGCCGACCTGGAGCGGCAACTGGCCGATCCCGAGATCATCCGCCATCAGGAGGAATATCAGAAGCGCCGCAAGGAGCACGCGGACCTGACTCCCCTGATCCACACCTTCCGCCGCTTTCGCCAGGTGCAAAAAGAAATGGCCGACAGCCAGGCCCTGCTGAAAGAGGAGGCGGACGAGGAGCTGAAGGCCCTGGCCCGGGAGGAGATCGAATCCCTGAAGGAACAGGCCGCAAACCTGGAGGAAGAGCTGCGCCTGCTGCTGCTGCCCAAGGACCCCAATGACGAGAAAAACGTCCTCCTGGAGATCCGCGCCGGCACCGGCGGCGAGGAGGCCGGGCTCTTTGCCGCGGATCTCTTCCGCATGTACAGCCGCCTGGCGGAGCGCCGCCGCTGGAAAGTGGAAGTGCTGAGCCACTCCCCCACCGGCATCGGCGGCCTTAAGGAAATCATCGCCTCCATCTCCGGGGATCGGGTCTACAGCCGGCTCAAATATGAAAGCGGGGTGCACCGGGTCCAAAGGGTGCCGGTCACCGAATCCCAGGGCCGCATCCACACCTCCGCGGTGACCGTGGCCGTCCTTCCGGAAGCCGAGGAAGTGGACGTGCAGATCAATCCGGAAGAACTGCGCATCGACGTCTTCCGGTCCTCCGGCCCCGGGGGCCAGAGCGTCAATACCACGGATTCCGCAGTGCGGGTGACGCACGTGCCCAGCGGGTTGGTGGTTATCTGCCAGGACGAAAAATCCCAGCACAAAAACAAGGCCAAGGCCCTGAAGGTCCTCCGGGCCCGGCTCCTGGACCAGAAGCAGAGCGAGCAGCACCAGCAGATCGCCCAGGAGCGCAAGACCCAGGTGGGCACCGGCGACCGCAGCGAACGCATCCGCACCTACAATTTTCCCCAGAGCCGCATCACCGACCACCGCATCGGCTTCAGTTACCACGGTCTGAAGATGGAAGCTGCGTTGGACGGGGAACTGGACGAGCTCATCCAGGCCTTAACCACCCACTACCGCACCCTGGCGCTGCAACAGGCGTAGGATCGTTTTTCGTTTTTCGTTAAAAAGACCCCATTATTTCATTGAGTTACATGCAGTATTGGGTGCATTTGAAAGTGAAAATGGGATAAATGGCCGACCCTTCCCCAGACACCTGGACCATTATGGCGGTCTTGCAGTGGACCACCGATTATTTCCAGGACAAGGGGGTGTCCGAACCCCGGGCCTCCGCGGAAGTGCTCCTGGCCCATGTCCTCAATCTCAGCCGCCTGGACCTGTACCTGCGCTATGACCAGCCCCTCACCCCGGATGAGTTGGCCCGGTTCAAGGCCCTGGTACTGCGCCGCCGGGCCGGGGAGCCCACGGCCTACCTCACCGGCCGCAAGGAATTCTGGTCTCTGGATTTCCTGGTTTCGCCAGCGGTCCTCATCCCCCGCCCGGAAACGGAAACGCTCATAGCCTCAGTTCTTGAAGTATTCTCACTGAAGACCGAAGATTCAAGACCGAGGACCGGCATGCCTTGGGGTCTGGAAATAGGAGTAGGGTCCGGGGCCATCGTCATCACCCTGGCACGGGAACTCCCCCAAACCCGGTGGGTGGGCGTGGACATTTCCGGGCCGGCCCTGGCGGTGGCCCGGGAAAATGCCCGGCGGCACGGAGTGGAGGCGCGAATCAATTTCCTCCGGGCCGACCTGCTGGCCGCGCTCAAACCGGAGCCCCGGTTTGCTCTGCTGGTGGCCAACCTTCCCTATGTGCCCAGACCGGTTTTTGAGGAACTGCATAAAGACATTAAGGAATACGAACCCCGGGAAGCCCTATTGGGCGGGGAGGACGGCTTGGACCTGATCCGGCCCCTGATACGGGCCGCGTCCGGTATTTTACACCCAGGCGGCTGGCTGGCCCTGGAGGTGGCCGACGGGCAGGCAGCCAAGGTCGCGGCCTTGTTGAAGGAAACCGGGGAGTACGAGGAAATCGAAAAAATCAGGGACTACCTGGGGATTGAGCGGGTCATCCGGGCCAGGAAGCGGGATTAAAAGATTCACCACAGAGACACAGAGAGCACAGAGTTTCACAGAGGAAAAATTTAGCCCTGGCTTAAAAAGCCAGGGCTAATTTATTTATTCTCTGTGAATCTCTGTGTCCTTTGTGCCTCTGTGGTGAGTCTTTTAAAAAGTCGCTTCTTTTTTCAGGAAGACCGCGCTGTCGTCCTGCTTGTAAGGATTGCGGTCATAATTCTTCCAGCTTACGCCGCCATGGAACCGGAGGCGTTCCACCTGTCCGTCTTCGTGCCGCAGCTCGTGGAAAATTCCGGAGCAGCCGGAAGCACCAAGTAAAACCAACAGCGCCATTACCGGCGCCCATCGCTTCTTCCGGCTCTCCATGTCTTCCTCCCCCGCCCCTTTAATTATTGGACGTTTGCTGGAGGTTATTTGTTAAAGCCGGTCCGTGGCGCATTTCCCCCCATAGTGCTACGGGGTTATTTTTTCGCCAGTCCCTGCCGGAAGAAGAGGTTGTAAACGAAAAATTATCCGCTATTTTAGCAAAAATCTAGGGTTGAGGATGTTACCAGACTTTTTCTTTAAAAAGCAACTATTTTTAAG
>DYJG01000102.1 GCA_020723225.1 Desulfobacca acetoxidans
ACCTGGTGGCACAGGCGTCTCGCCTGTGCGGTACCGGGCGGGCGTGACGCCCGCCACGGACTTTTCGGGTTTTACGGGTGCGCCGCGGGTCCTTGAGGAACTACGGTCAGTTATGAAGATAGGTCTCGAATAGTCTATAATCAACAAGGGATCAGTGTTTAGAGAAGGGGCGGCTCTAGGGTTTATCATTACCCGCAAGCCAAGGAAGGGGAAAAGTAAGGGCTTAGGCAGTCCGCTACCGAATCAATGGCTTATCCGTAAATAATGAAAGGCCGTGGCGGGCGTCCCCGCCCGCCCAAGAAGTCCGCACAGGCTGGAAAGTCTGGGCTACCGCCCGGGAGAAAAAAGCCGCACCCGCACCGGTTCCCCCCGGAGCAGACCCTCCACCCCCAGGGGGATCATCACCAGGCCGTCGCTTTTGACCAAAGGCGAGAGCAGCCCCGAAGGCCCCAGGACCGGATCGGCCCACAGGGTCTCGCCCTCGGTCCGCAGGCGCACCCGCACGTAGTCCTCCCGGCCGGAGGCCCCGGCCAGGTTCCGGGACAGCAGCGCCTTCGCCTCGCCGCCCCAAGGCGAGGGACCTGCCAGCCCCGCCAGCCGTGCCAGCAACGGTTTGCCCAAGACCTCCATGACCACCGCCGCGGACGCGGGGTGCCCGGGGAGGCCCAACAGGGGCAGGGGCGGCGCGCCCACTTGGGCCAGGATGGTGGGTTTGCCGGGACGGATGGCCACGCCGTGGGCCAGGACGTCGGCCGCGGGCAGGGCCTTGATGGCCTCCAGGGTCAGGTCCCGGGCGCCCACGGATGATCCCCCGGAGATAAGGATCAGGTCGGCTTCCTTTAGGGCCGCGGCCAGGGCGCTTTTCAGAGCCTCAAAATCATCGGCGATGATGCCTTTAATCGCGGGAATCCCGCCCCACTCCGCCGCCTGCGCGGCCGCGAGATAGGCGTTGGAGTCCCGGACCTGGCCGGCCGCGGGTTTTGCAGCGATGGGCACGATCTCGTCGCCGGAAGACAGAATCGCCACCCGGGGGCGGCGAAAGACCGGAATGTGGGTCACCCCCAGGGCGGCCAACAGGCCCAGGTCCTGGGGCCGGAGGGGTAAGCCGGCGGGAAAGAGGATTTCCCCCTCACGCACGTCTTCCCCGGGCTGCAGCAGGTTTTCCCCGGGGGCCACGGGCCGCCGCACCTCCAAGGTGCCGTCGGGGTGCTCCGCGGTGTATTCCAGCATGACCACCGCGTCAGCATTCGGCGGCAGCATGGCGCCGGTGGGGACCCGCAGCGTTTCGCCAACGCCCACGGGCCGCTGGGGAACCGCGCCCATGGGCACTTCGCCCTTAATTTCCAAATATTGGGGCGCGCCGACACTGGCCCCGAAGGTGTCCGCGGCCCGCACCCCGTAGCCGTCCATGGAGGACCGGGGAAATGAGGGCACATCTTCAGGCGCGGAGACCGGCGCGGCCAGCACGCGGTCCAAAGCCGCGGCCAAGTCCACCTCCTCCACCCCCACCGGCATAAAGCGGGGATAAAGGGCCAGGACTTCTTCGCGAGTTTGGAGGCGGAAGAATTCGAGGGTCATTTATTTAAATTATGAATTATTTTCTTCACTAATGAGATTATAACGCTGGTAGATAACGATTTTATCCAATCTTTTTTTAGAGGCTCTTAAAGCAAGGCCAAAATCAAAATCAGCATCGTTGTTAATGTGGTAATCTGGGGACGATTCATCATCTGATAACTCTTTTAACTTGGTTTTTAAATAAAACTTAACATCCAAAAAAAGGAGTAACATCAATAAATCATTATAGGCCGAATAATATTTTATCGCAAGAAATCCGAATAAACCCAATAATGCAGTAAATCCATATGCAAATATTTCAGGGCTAATGATAATTGAATATCCCATGATTAAATCTCCAATTTCTGAAAAATTATCCGCCACATAGATGCACAAGTTCTATGCATGTGCCGCCCACAATCTTATCGTATAATTTTAATTGGTGGCCCGTGCCCACTTTATTTATAAAAGGTGAACAAGATTAATGTGCCTCTTAAAAACCAATTTTACGAGAATATTCAACAACAAATGGTTCAGGATTAGGAAATCTTATTCTATCAGGATCATAGGGACACTGTTTTGGCGTATTACGCATATGTAACATTATTTTCTGTTCTGTTTCGTTTGGATTTTTGTTTATAGCTTCACGAGCATACCAATAAAGCACTTTTTCGTTCATATCTCGATCTTTTATATTCCAGGTTGAAAGACGACCGTCACAACAATCAACTGTGATCTCTAATTCTTCAGTACTCGATTCTTGATCAGGTTGTCCAACTTTCTCTAAGGGTGTGCACATAAACTTGTATATATACACTACCCCATCATGTCCGCCCCTTGTAATATTTTGAAACTCAGAAAATCTGCATAAGATTTCCATTTTTCTCTCCGCTTATTTTCGTCCCCGAGTGCAATTTGAGAATGAGTAAGAAAAAAGAAACTTGCCCATTCAGATTTCGATCCTTGCTTCTGCGATAAATGCCTCCAGGATACGCGGTTCCACCTCCATGACCTCCGGCCCAAAGGTCTCTATATGAAAGCTGATGGCGGATTTCACGTCGGCTAACGCTGCTTCGTAAGTGTCGCCCTGTCCCACCACCACCCCTTTCAATCCCAGGGGGTAGGCCACGTAACCATCCGGGTGCTTTTCCACGATGATTTTGAACTGCCTCATAAAGAAGCCCTTTGATTCTTTTCTATCTGTAATTTATCAGCTTTCCTTTCCTGAAAATAAATTAGCACAGGCGAGACGCCTGTGCCACCAGAGTTTTTCAGGTTTGCCGGTGATAACTCCAGAAATTTCCGAGCTATTATCCGAAGTTCCCCAGCAGCTCCCCAGCGCTGACCACCCGGGCATAGATAAACCCCAGGGCCGCCAAAAACGCCCCGTGTACCTGGGCCGCGGGGATGGTCTGATCGCCAAAAGCCAGAGTCCGGGTGGCGCAGGCGTCGTGCACCACCGTCACCTCCAGGCCGTAATCGAACGCGGCTCGGACGCTCGCGTCCACGCACATGTGGGTCATCATGCCGCAGACCACGATCTTGTCCACCTGCCGCTCCCGGAGATGGTCCAGTAAAGGCGTGTTTCGGAAGCTGTTGGGAAAGTTTTTCTGAAAGACCGCCTCCCCCGGGAGGGGCGCTACGTTTGGGTGAATCTTCACTCCCTCCGTTCCCGGAAGGAAAAACGTCGCTCCCGGCCGCGCGGCGAAATGCTGAATATATATCACCGGCAGGCCTTTTTCCCGGAATCGCGCCAGTATTTCCCCGGCGCGTAAACTGGCCTCCAGGCTGCCCTCCAACTCCATTTTGCCGCCGGGGAAATAGTCGTTTTGGATGTCGATAATTAATAACGCGGTAGCCATGATGTCCTTCTGTGTTATTCAGGCTATTATACCGATTTTTACCAGTTCTTCTTCAAACATGTTTTTTCCGTAGGGGCGAACCTTGTGTTCGCCCCGAGCGTTCAGGGCGAACACAAGGTTCGCCTTGCTGTTATGCGGGTTGAGCCATCAGCCCCCGGCCGGCCTTCTCCAACCTTATTAGTGGTGCGTGAAACGCACCCTACACCCTCGAAAAGATCCGCACGTCCACCGCGAAGAGGCCCTTGGGGTAAAGCAGCAAGGGGTTGAGTTCGATCTGGTCCAGTTCCGGGTGTTTGAAGGCATAGCGGGCCAGGGCCTTCATGGCTTCGAGCAGCGCATCCGTGTCCAGTTTGGGGCGGCCCCGGAAGCCCGCGAGCAGGGGGTAGCCTTTGATTTTCTTGATCAGGGCCTTGAGTTCCTCGTCCTCCGCGGGCAGCAGGCAGAAGGCCACGTCCCGGTAAATCTCCGTTTGAATGCCCCCCAGTCCGAACATGAGAACGGGGCCGTATTGCGGGTCGGTGAGGATGCCCAGGATGACTTCCAAGGCCCCGGGTTTGGCCATGGGGGAGACGGTGACCCCGTCGATTTTAGCCTCCCGGTCGAAGAAACGGGCCGAGTCTTTGATGGCCTGATACGCGCCGCGCACCATGGTCTCATCCTGGAGGTTAAGATAGACCCCGCCCACGTCGGTCTTGTGGGGGAAATCCGGGGAGGCGATTTTGAGGGCCACCGGGTAGCCGAAGCTTTCGGCCAGGGTGACGGCTTCGTCCGCGTTCAGGGCCATGGGCGCGGCGGCCGTGGGGATGCCGGCTTTGGACATCATCACCGCGGCTTCGAACGCGGGGATGAGTTCCAGACCCGGCGCCGGGGGGGGAGCCGCCTGGATCCCGCCGGGAGCGCTGGCGGGAGCAGCCGCGGGGGCCTGAAACCGGAAGAACTGGGCCAGGGCCTTGACGCCCCGCTCCGGCGTAGGAAATACCGGCACCCCGGCATCGTAAAACTTTTCCCGCTCCTCCCGCTCCACTTCCGCGCCCCCCAGGAAAATCACCAGTTCCGATTCTCCGGGAGTCACTTGCCGGCAGGCCCCGGGGATGGGGTCCCCGAAGATAACCACCTGGGTGTCGAACTCCCGGCGGGCTTCGTCCATCACCTTCTTATACAAAGAGGCGTCGGCCATGACGTCGCCGGTCAAGTCCACGGGGTTGCCCACCGGGCAGTGGGCCGGAACCATAAGCCGTAGTGCTTCCTTGAGGCCGGGGCTGGGGTCCGGGGTCTCCAGGCCGTTCTTCTCCGCCTCGTCGATGGCCAGAATGGCCGCGCCCCCGGAGGAGGTGGTGATCATCAACCGGCGCCCCCGGGGCCGGGGCAGATAAGCCAGGGCCTTGGAGAAATCGAACAGCTCCTCCAGGGTGTCGGCCCGGTAAATTTTGTATTTTTCAAAGAGGGCGTCGTAAATGGCGTCCGTGCCGGCCAGAGACTTGGTGTGGGACTCCGCGGCCCGGCTGCCCCGGCTGGTGCGTCCCGCCTTGAGGATGACCACCGGCTTTTCGGCTTCGTGGAGCGCGTCCAGGAAATAGGTGGGCCGTTTCACCCCCTCCAGATACAGAGCGATCACCTGGGTGTGCGGGTCCTGGTTGAAGTAACTGATAATCTCGGCTTCATCCACGTCCACCCGGTTGCCCAGGCTGATGAAGGCGCTCACCCCCAGCTTTTCGGCCGCGGCCAGGTCCAGAAAGGCCGCGCCCACGGTCCCGGACTGGGACGCGAAGGCGATCTTCCCCTTGGTGGTAATCAGGGGCCAGGAGGCGCACATCTGGTGGTGAGGGAGATTAACCCCCTGGCAGTTGGGGCCGATGACCCGGATACCCGTTTGCCGCGCCACCCGGGCCAGCTCGTCCTGGAGACGCTCCCCTTCCTCGCCGGCTTCGGCAAAACCGCCGGTGATAACCACCGCGGCCTTGACGCCGTGGCCCGCGGCCTGCTCCAGGGTGCCGGGGACCAACCGGGCGGGAATGACCACCACCGCCAGATCCGGGGCCGCAGGGGTTTCGGTCACGGACTTGTAGACCTTCAGGCCCAGAATCTCCTCGGCCTTGGGATTGACGGGATAAATAGGCCCGGCGAAGCCGCCGTTTTTGAGGTTGGCCAAAATGTCGTGGCCCAGCTTGCCCGGCGCGGTGGACGCGCCGATGACCGCCACACTCCTGGCTTTAAAAATGGGTTCGAGGCTGCTCAAGGATTCCATACGGCCTCCAGTGGGGGATTTTGCCTTGAAATTCCATACATAATAGCATAAACGGGAGGGATTTGACCAGCGGCCAAAGCAGGAATCGTCAAACCTCGATGCAGGCCGCGTCTTAATTTAAGCCCTCTGCGAAAGTCCCATTTCTGTCATTCTGAACGGAGCGAAGCTTCGTTGCGAATCTCGTATTTCCTCGTGACTACGAGATTCTTCGGTCGCTCCGCTCCCTCGGAATGACAATTTAGAGAAACTTTCGCAGAGGGCTTAATTATGAACTTTAAAATTAGATCAGATTACTTAGAGGAAACAACATAGATTAACTATATTAATCAGATAGTTATTAAATAAAGGTAGTTGTAAGGCGTAATATTGTGAATATTTTTTTTAAATAACGGTTTATGAATCTTAAACATCCGGTCGATTAGATTATACCGATTGCATTCTTTAGAAACATTGGTCTGGCCGGGGACCCCGAGCCCCAGGCGACATCGTTTTTGGAGGTTGAATTGATGAGCTGGAGCGCAATGACCCTAGGAAGAAAACTGGCTCTGGGTTTTGGATTGGTTTTTTTGGGACTCATCCTGGTTTGGGGACTGGGGTACACCGGAGTAAACGGTTTGGTCAAAGACGCGGACCTGGTGATTAAAGGCAACAGGCTGGACCTGATGTTGGCCCAAAGAGAGGTGGATCACCTGAATTGGGCCAATAAGCTGAGCGCCCTGATCATCGAAGGAGATACCACTGGTTTGGAATTGCAACTGGACGACCACAAATGCGGCTTCGGCCAGTGGCTCTACGGCCAGGGGCGCCAGGACGCGGAAAAGCTTCTGCCCCAACTGGCTCCAATGCTTAAGGAAGTGGAAGGGCCCCACCGGGCGCTGCACCAGTCCGCGGAGAAAATCTACCAGGTTTTTAAGAAGCAGCATGGGGGATTGGTGTTGATCATGTACGGCACCCTGAACGAGCATCTGAAATGGGTGTCGGAAAGCATGAAGGCCCTGGCTCTCCGGGCCGGGGGGCTGGACGCGAACCAGGCGTTCTCCCTGAGCGTGGAAAAAGATCCGAAAAAATGCCAATTCGGCAAGTTTTTACACAGCCCCGAGGTGGACCAATTAAGCGCGGCCGTGCCGGAAATCAAGAAGTACCTGGATGAATGCCGCCGCAATCACGCCGAATTACATCAATACGCCGACAAAATCGAGAGCATGGTGAACCGCGGGGATATGGCTGGGGCTCTCCAGGTGGTCAATGTGGAAATGCAGGAGTCCCTGGCCCGGGTGCGTAAAGATTTTGAGGAAGCCATTGCCCTGACCATGAAGGCCAAGGAAGGCATGAACCAGACGCACAAGATTTTCGCCCAGGAGACCTCTCCCAATTTAAAGAAGATCCAGGAAATCTTCAAACAGATGCGGGAGACCACCAAGAGCAATATGGTCACCGATGAGGGCCTGCTGCGCCAGGCCCAGGCGACCAAATCACGGGTTACTTCCATGGGCCTGGTGACCGTGGCCTTGGGGATCATCCTGGCTTTTTTCATTGCCCGCTCCATCTCCAGAATCCTGCGCCGGGTTTCCCAGGAGATGGACGAGGCGTCGGCCCAGGTAAAGTCGGCCTCGGAGCAGGTGAACGCCGCCAGCCAGTCTCTGGCCCAGGGAACCTCGGAGCAGGCCGCGGCCTTGGAAGAAACCTCTTCTTCCCTGGAAGAAATGTCCTCCATGTCTCGGCAGAACGCGGATAATGCCCGGCAGGCAGACGGCCTGGTGGGCGAGGCCGCCCGGGTGGTGGAGAAGGCTAATCGGTCGATGGGGGACTTGACCGACTCCATGAAAGAGGTCTCCGCTGCCAGTGAAGAGACCGCCAAGATCATTAAAACCATTGATGAAATTGCCTTTCAGACCAACCTGCTGGCCCTGAACGCGGCCGTGGAAGCGGCCCGGGCCGGGGAGGCCGGCGCCGGCTTTGCGGTGGTGGCCGACGAGGTCCGGGCCCTGGCCATCCGGGCCGCGGACGCCGCCCATAATACCGCGGCCCTGATCGAGAGCAACATGGCCAAGATCAAGGAGGGCTCCGGACTGGTGGTCCAGACCGGGGAGGCCTTCTCCCTGGTGACGGCCAGCACCGTCAAGGTGAAGGAATTGGTGGCGGAGATCGCCGCGGCCTCCATGGAACAGGCCCAGGGCGTGGACCAGATCAATAAGGCCGTGGTCGAAATGGATAAGGTGGTGCAGAGCAACGCGGCCAACTCCGAGGAAGCAGCGGCCGCGGCCCAGGAACTGGCGGCCCAGTCCCTGTCGCTGAGGGAAAGCGTGGCGGACCTGCGGGCCATGGTGGAAAAGAGAAACGGCCACCGGCC
>DYJG01000778.1 GCA_020723225.1 Desulfobacca acetoxidans
AATCCATCTTCCTCCAGCGCCTTGATATAGCCGTTGATAGCTTCCCGGATACTGGAAATTGCCTCTTCCTTGGTCCTTCCCTGGCTGATGCAGCCCGGCAGGCTGGGGCATTCAGCCACCCAATAGCCATCCTCACCGGGGTAAATGAGCACAGGATTTTGGATTATTTTTTTCCGCTCACTGCTTCCTGCTCACTGCTCACAATTCAAGGCCCAGAAACTTCCTCACATTTTCCAGAACCTGGTCCCGGCTCTCGGGCGCAAACTCCCACATGGTGGTCTGCTGGGGCGCGTCCTTGTCGTCGTCCTGGCAGTCCCCGAAGCCGCAGACCGAAGGAGCGGACCGAGGCGGCCCCAGAATCTGGGCCAGGGTCTCCGAGATCTTGGCCGCCTCCTCCTTAACCGGCCAAACGCTCAGGATCAAGTGGTCCCGGGCCACCCGCAGGTGCAGATTCAAGGCCCCTTCCGGATCGCTGCGGCCCGCTTCCAGGCCTTCGAAATTGATGCCTCTCCGGTCTTCTTTCACGGTGAAATCGAATTTAACGGGTAGCGTCATGATTATTTATCCTAATTGCCGGCGTTGCCTCGGCGGCAGTCGGTCGTGGAATTGTTCGAAGTTCAAGGTCAACAAAAGGGTATCGTCATAATCTTTTCAGAGATTACAATAAGTCGCAAAACATGAAAAGTCCTTATGATCCGCAGCGTTAACTTTGAACCTTGAACTTTGAGCTTTGAACGTATTTTAGCAAATTTCCCCATAAATTCCAGCTAGGACCGGGCCTTCCCTCCCTCCGGCGGACAGATAAATTCCCCGGACGCATTTTCTCTTTGAATTTTTTCAATTTCCACGCTATTAAAGGGAGATGCAGAAAACCTAGACCTTAAAAATCAGTGGGAAACTCGAAAAATAGAGAAGGAGAAGAGCGTCATGGCCAAACCAGCAGCAAAAGAAACAGGAAAACGTTACTGCTATGCCTTTGAGGAGGGCGACGGCAAAAATAAGAAGCTCCTGGGCGGAAAAGGGGCCGGACTCTGCACCATGACCCAGATCGGGCTGCCCGTGCCCCCCGGTTTTGTCATCACCACCGAGGCCAACATCGAATATCTGGAAGGCGGGGACAAGT
>DYJG01000779.1 GCA_020723225.1 Desulfobacca acetoxidans
TGGGAGGATGAGCCTCCCGGGCCAGTTGTTCCAGCAGGTCCAGCCGTTCCTGGTGGCGGCCCCCGTCAAAAGGGGTTTGTAGCCAAGTCCGGACGATCTCTTTAGCCAAATCGGGGCCGATGATCCGCCCGCCCATGACCAGGAGATTGGAGTCATTGTGGCGGCGGCTCATGATGGCGGTGAACATGTCGTGGCACAAGGCGGCCCGGATACCCTGGAAGCGGTTGGCCACAATGCTCATCCCCAAGCCGGTGCCGCAAATGAGAATGCCCCGGGCCTGGGGGCGGGCCAGGAGCGCGTCCACCACCTTTTTGCCGTACAGGGGGTAGTGGACGGACTCTTCCGGCGAGGCGCAACCCAGGTCCTCGACCTGCACTTGCAGTTCCCGTAAAAGTTTGATGACTACGGTTTTCAGGCTGTGACCGGCATGATCGCAGGCGACTGCGATGACCTCCGGCTCAGGCCCGGGCCTGGATGAAGCTGATGACATCCTGGACGGTCCTCAATTTTTCCGCTTCTTCGTCCGCGATTTCAAAACCGAACTCTTCTTCCATAGCCATGATCAATTCCACCAGGTCCAGGGAATCGGCCCCCAGATCATCCACGAATACCGCTTCGGGAGTCACTTCGGACCGCTCCACCCCCAATTTGTCCACAATGATGTCAATCACCTTCTCTTCGTTTGCGCCCATGGGCACGAACCTCCTTTGGTCTTAAACCATCAACATGCCGCCGTTCACGTGCAGAACCTGGCCGGTAATATAAGCCGCGGCGTCCCCGGCCAGAAAGAGCACCGCCTGGGCCACCTCTTCAGGCGTGCCGAAGCGGTTTAAAGGAATCTGGGCCTGCATTTCGGCCCTAACTTTCTCGGGCAGGGCCGCGGTCATCTCGGTTTCTATGAATCCCGGAGCCACTGCGTTCACGGTGATATTGCGGGAAGCCAGCTCCCGGGCCACCGCTTTGGTCAGCCCGATGAGGCCGGCTTTGGAGGCCACGTAATTGGCCTGTCCCGCGTTGCCCATCACCCCCACCACGGAGGAGATGTTGATAATGCGCCCGCTCCGCTGCTTAACCATGGGTTTGGCCGCGGCCCGGATGCAGTTGTATGCGCCTTTGAGA
>DYJG01000780.1 GCA_020723225.1 Desulfobacca acetoxidans
ATTTCATGCCTTGTTGGTGAAGCTGGGCAAGGAATTCTGCCGCCCCCGTCCCCGTTGTTCCCCCTGTCCCCTGCATGAATGGCTGGCTTCCGGTTAATGATCCCCTCCTCCCTTTCTGGCCCGGTTGTTGCATATAAGTTTGGCCAGGAAGAGGAAACTATGGCTTACATCGGCAAAGAAGATTATATGGCTTTTTGGCTGCCCGAGTCTCTACCGGTGGACCAACTGGCCGGCAGCAATATCCAGCTTTTTGGGGGGGAGGAGGAGCCGGAGCCCACGGCTTCCGAGCCTTCCCGGGGTTTCATCATCCAGGATTGGTTCGGACCGTTCCTGTTAGGTCCCGCAACCCGCTTCTTAAGGGGCCGCTGTTAGACTGCAGGCCGGAAACCAGGAAGCGGAATTCGCCATGGCCGGGTGGAACCCGGAGTCAGGGGCCGATGTTTGATGGCCCCGCCTCCCCCGGCGGGCCGATTAATCAGGGCAAGGCTTGGCGGGGGAAGGGATGTGAAGGGGGAGCGAAGAAGCTCCCCCTTAATTTTTTTGGGGAAAAGGGGAAATAGGCAAAGGGGGAAAAGGTTAAAAGGGGAAGAGGGAAAAGAAAAAGCCCCCAACCTTTTACCCTCTTCCCCTTTTTCCCTTTTACCCTAAAAGATTTCGCTATTTGTCACCATTTCCTTCATACCTGCAGCGACTTCCATTTCAGATTTGTTCCCCTCTTTCTATGAATGATGGTAAGATCAAGGGGCCTTTTGCCAGGCAAATTTAGATCCGGATTGTGTGAAAAATGGATATCGTCACCCTGGAACGTCATTCAGCCTCGGCATTAATCGCGAAATTAAAAGAGGTCCCGCTGCTCAAGCAGCCCGAGGTTTTCGTTTACCGGCAGGCTTTGATCACCCTGGAGCAGATCCACACCGATTGCCTTAATCCGGCCCAGAATTACCTGTGGCTGCAAGAGCTGAAAAAAACCCAGGAACTGCGCTGGTCCCTGGCGGCCCGGGGTGTTGACCTCTTCAAGCTGGACGGCTACGTCACCTATACGGTGCGGCGGGAGGACGGCACGGAGGAGGATTACGCCCTTTATCCGCCCATTGTCGAGGAATCCCTGGAGGCCGA
>DYJG01000103.1 GCA_020723225.1 Desulfobacca acetoxidans
CTCCCTTCCTGCCGGATCACCTCCGCGGCCAGGGCCCGGTAATCCGCAGCCCCGGCGCTCCGGGGATCGTATTGGGTGATGGGCCGGCCGAAGGACGGGCATTCGGCCAGGCGGATGTTTTCCCGAATTACCGTTTGATATACCAGGTTTCCGGACCGCTCCCGGAGCCGCTCCACCACCTCCCGGGCATGGCGGGTGCGGCCGTCCACCCGGCAGGCAAGGATGCCGGAGACGTGCAGTTCCGGGTTGAGTCGTTGCTGCACCACCTCCACGGTGTGCAGGAGCTGCGCCAGGCCGCTTAAGGCCATGACGTGGGCCTCCACCGGCACCAGCAATTCTTTGGCCGCGGCCAGGGCGTTGACGGTCAAAACCCCCAGGGTGGGAGGGCAATCCATCAGCACATAGTCCCAACGGTCCCGGGGCAGGCCCTCCAGGTGGCGGCGGAGAATGGTCTCCGCGCCCACTTCCCCGGCCAGGATCTTCTCCACTCCCACCAACCAGGCGGAAGACGGGACCAGGTCCACCCCGGGAGTACTAGTGCCCTGCACAAAATCCGCCAGTTCTCCACCCTCCACGAACAAACCCAGCACTCCCTTGCCGGCGTTGTTGACGCCGTACCAGGCGGTGGCGGAATGCTGGGGGTCCAGGTCCAGGAGGAGAACCCGGCGCTTACTTTCTCCCAGGGCCGCGGCCAGATTGACGCTGGTGGTGGTCTTGCCGCTCCCCCCTTTCTGGTTGGCGATGGCTAAAGTCCGCATGTCCCCCCCCTTTGAAGACCGTTTTGCGTTTTCCGTTTTGCGTTTTCCGTTTCTGGCAAGTATATAGTTAATAACTATAACAAGTTACATGACGGCTATGGGGGGTGCGACGGATAAAGATAAACGGATCGGCCGCAAAAAAGCCCGGGCGGTCCCCCGGTCAAGGCTGCCGGGCCACTCGGGCTTAAACATGGTCGGGGAACACGGCCTCAAGGCTGGGCCTCCCGCTGCAGGGTTAATTGTCTGCAGGATGCCATAGCCGCGTGCGGATGTCAAAGATTTGGAAAAAAGTTTTTGAGGGCCGAAAGCATAATTTTGGCGATTGCCATATGACGCATAAGGCTCTACAATAGCTGGGCAAAAACTATCCCTGCCGCCGGTTGGATTTGACGCAGCCCTTGGGACAACGCGGTGCGACGGGCCGTATCTTGGCGGCCAGACTCGGGTTATCGACTATGAAAGATGCTTTTGAGTTCCTGCGCCTGATTCAGGAAGACCCGCAGTTTTTAAAAAGCGCCCAAACTTGCGCGACGGATAAGGAGAGGGTGGCGTTTCTGCGGAAGGAGGGGTTTGGATTTACTGCGAAAGAGTTTGAAGCCGCAATCAGTGCCTGGCCTTCTTACAAAGGCTTGGAACAGGCGGAAGAGGCCAAAGATCGGCGGCAAGGCGATCGCTATGACGTCTTCTTGAAGGTGACGGAAGTCAATCATCAGCCGGTGAGCGACGCGATCATGTTGGACATCAGCGCCTGGGGGGCCAAGATCGAATCATTAATACCTCTGAATGCCGAGAGCGACGTCAGTTTCAGTTTTTCTTTACCCGGAGGCAAAGAGGAAGGAAAGATTCAGCTTGACGGCAAGGTGGTCTGGTCGGGACAGGTGCCCGTCTCCCAACGCTACCAGGTGGGGCTGCAATTTTATAAATCAATCCAGAAACTGCAGAGTGAAGGCAATTTCGATATCGAAGGGTTTCGGACGGCCATTCGGAAGCGGAACGAAACGATATCCAAAAAGACTTTCTTAACCATCAAAGAATTTGCCGACGCCATCGGGGTCCACTGGTTTACGGTCTGGCGGTGGACCGCGGAGAACCGCATCAAATTTAAGCAAGTCAAGGCGGGCTGCAAAATCCTGATCCCCACCTCCGAACTGGACAAATTCCAAGAGGCCTTTTAATAACAAATTCACATCCACATGCAACAAACAGCATAAGCAAACGGCGTTCATCTGCGTTTATCGGCGGTTAAATATTAACCGCCGATGCACGCAGATAATCGCCGCTCTTCTTAAGGTTTGCTGATTGAAAAAGCGAACTTGTTTTGATACCGGTTTCCTGTAGCAAAATCACTTTTAGCACCCTTTTGCAACTTTTAGTGTCTATTTATTGCCAAGTCCTATTTATTTTCATATCTTTGGTGCCCAGATAAAGCCAAATCCGTCGCGAGGCGGAGACGGAAAGCCACGGGTCTCTGTTTAATAAAGAGGGAGACAGCCGGGTTGCCTGACAAGCAACCCGGCTTTTTTTATTGCGAACTTTAATAAGCTTAAAACCCGGTTGAATTTACCTCGGGAGTGGAGGAAAAAAGCATGCTGATGAGAATTTTAATAATCCTGCTGGCCGCGGTATTTCTCTCCCCGTTTGCCGCGCCGGCCCAACTGCTCAAGCCGACCCTCTTGCCCCAGTTGCAGCCGCCTTCCTGGGGAGGGATGGTGACCTTCAGCATCGACGACGCCAACAAGAATGTTTACGAGAACGGCCTGCCTGTCTTTAAGAAATACCGGGTGGCGGGCACTCTGGCCCCCATTGTGGGAGCCGTTGAAAACCAGGAATACTGGATCATGACCTGGCCGCAGATCAAGGAATTCCACGGGGCCGGCTGGGAGATCGCCAGTCATACTATGTGGCATCCCCACTTAACCTCTCTGCCCGACGCGGAACTGGAATATGAACTGGGGCAGTCCAAGAAAGTATTGGCGAAAAACGGCATCAACGCCAAGACCCTGGTGTTCCCTTATGCTCAGTACGATGCCCGGGTGCTCGATTACACCACCCGGTATTATGAAAACAGCCGCATCGGCGGGGACGCGTTTAACGGCATCGACCTAAACCGCTACACCATCCTGTGCAAGGAGTTGACCTCCACCACCACTCCCGAGGAGGCCATTGCCTGGATCGAGGAAGCGGTGCAAAAGAATATGTGGCTGGTACTGATGATTCACGAGATCGTGGCCGGCACCCCGGGTGATTACCAGTATAATGCGGGAGACCTGGAAAAGATCTTGGCCTACGTCGCCGCCAACCGGATTCCCGCGCCCACCATCAACCAGGCCCTGGCCTGGCGGCAAGCCGTCCTGGGCCCCAATCTGATTAAAAACCCCAAGCTGGAGATAACCGATAGCGGTTGGGCGCGCTACTGGAGCCGCAACAACGCCGCGCAAGTGGCGGTGGAGCCGGTGACCGTCAGGCGGGCGTTTTCCGACGGGAAGCGCCTGAAGATCACGGGAAGCTCCCAACAGAATATGGCCTATCCGGAGATGATCAAGCTGGCGGATAAAGATAGCGTCTATCTCTTGTCGTTCTTCGCGGAAGTGGCCACCGAGGGCGCCAACGGCGGCCTCGGGCTCTGCATCGATGAGTTCGACGCAAACGGCAACTGGATCGGCTGGCAATGGCTCGGCGGCATCTATTATCACGCCTGCGGCATGCCCGCATACCTCTATCAACCGTCTTCCGGGCAGGTTGACCAGATCGTGATCTACATCTTTACCGATGCGTCTGCGGACATCACCTTCCGGGGTGATAACTTCTACTTCGGCGCCGTCAACGACGGCTCGGACTGGAAATTAAGGCTTTATAACCGGCGATAGCGAATCTTACTTCCCTTACTTCCCACTTCTCCCCTCTATCCCCATCCTCCTGTCCCAAGACAGGGGGATGGGGCCTCTCTTTCCCCAACCTCGCGGCAATTCTCGCAGGCGTCTGCAGGAAATAGTGATTTTGCCGTAATTTCTGTTGTATAATCGGCTCAGGATTGCCGCCACCTTTCCAGCAAATTATATGGGCCGGTTTATGGAATTGAATAATATCCAAAAGAAATCATGGTTTGAAAGAAATCAAAAAAAGACCTTAGCGTTCATAATAGTCATTGCCCTTATTTCCTTGATGTTCGGCGCTGAAAAAGTTATGGGGCTGATCAACCGCCATAACGGGGTTAATGCCGTATACTTCACCCGACACATAACCTTAAGGGAACGTCCCCCTCTCCTCTCAAGTTATCTGCGGCCCACCAAGGAAGATCTGGAGATCAGCGACACGTTGAAAGATAAGAGGTACAGGTATAGAATCGATAAAAACGGTTTTGTAGTTCCTTCCGACAAATACGCTAATCCGGACAAATCCCTGGTGTTTTTGGGCGGGTCGGCCGTGGAATGCATTTTTGTCGAAGAGGAAAACCGGTTTCCCTATTTAGCGGGATGCCTTCTGGAAAAGAAATCGGGATTAAAGATCAACTCTTATAATGGGGGGCACGGCGGCAATAATTCCATGCATTCCCTATTTATTTTGTTGTCGAAGGTTATTCCCCTGAAACCCTCTATTATAGTAATGATGCATAACATCAACGACCTGGTTATTTTGCTATACGAAAAAACCTATTACAATAATAATCCTCATAAAGAAATCATCGTTACCGAGAATTATGGCGTATTAAGGCTGGCCAGGATGTTGGGGAAGAAAATGTTCCCCAATCTCTCTCAGGCCGGGTCGCAACTGGTGGATATTCCCAGATATTTACAGGTTGTGGAATTTGGCGATGAATTCGCCCGCATCCGGGGCGCCAAAATTACCGCCGATAGGGAAAAGATTATTAGTGATTTTCGGAAGAATCTGCAATTATTTATGGAGATCTGCCGGACCCAGAAAATTATTCCCGTCTTAATGACCATGCAAAATAGACTGAAGGAAGTTCCCGACGCCATAACGCTCAAAGAATTCCGCCGGCTGAGCTCCGATCTGAGCTATGAAGAATTTAAAAATCTGTTCGACGCCATGAACGAGGCAATTCGCAGCCAGGCCCGGGAAAACGGCGTGCTGGTCATCGACCTGGCCCGGGAGGTCCCCCAGGAGAAAGAGTTTATTTACGACATGGTGCATCTCAATGACACGGGCTGCCAAAGAGTGGCGGAAATCATCAGCGACCGGTTGGAACGCCTGGTGGTCAATCCCAATTGATGGAAGGTTTCCGCGGCGGCAGAGTGAAGCCTATGAGAAATTCTTGATTAAACGAGATGAATCGGGCTAAATTTCCTTAATTTTTTGCCAAATCTCGCTTACGGCCATGACTATCCGGAAGACTAAAGGGTTGAATCTATTATTGATCGCTGGGTCTATTCTGGCCTCGCTGCTGCTTTGTGAGGGCCTGGCCAGGATAATCTACACGCCTGCCGATATCCATCCGGCCCATCCCGCCGTCGATGACATCCTGGGCCATCGCATCAATCCCCACGAGTCCGGCCATGACTCCCGGGGCTTCAGGAATAAAAATGCCAGCGGCGATTTCCCGGTGGTGTGCATCGGCGACTCCTTTACTTACGGGGACGGCGTCCCCCGGAAATCGGCCTTCCCCCAACAATTGGCCCGAACCATCCACCAACGGGTGTACAACATGGCCATGGGCGGGTACGGACCGGTGCAGTATTATTACCTGATCAGCCGGGCCATGGAGCTTCACCCCCGAAAGATCATCATTACCTTTTATTCGGGCAACGATCTCCTGGACGCCTACTATATGGTGGAGCGGCATGACTATTGGAAATGGCTGGCGTCAGGCCTGGGGCCGGAAAAACAGTTGGCATCCATTTCCCCATGCAACCTGCCCTGTAAACCGGCGGTGGAAGTGGACCTGTTTTATGCTCCGGAAATAATCACTTTGCGACTCAAAGAGAGCGGTTCTTTTCTCTTTCGGGTGCATTCCTATCTGCGGTTGAATTCGGCTTTTTATGCTCTCCAATATGCCGGCATCACCAAACCTTTGATCCAGAAATTATTTGAACGGGAACAGCATCTCCAGCATCCGGGGGCTTTCGCCTGTCCGGAAGTCGACACCATCTTTACTCCCGGCACCAACTTAAGAAGGGTGGACCTGGGAGACCCGCGGGTGCGCCAGGGGGCATTGATCACCCGCAGGATTATCGGGCTGATGGCCGAGAAGTATCCCAAGGAAGACCCGCTGCTGGTCTTCATGCCCACTAAAGAAGCCGTTTATTATAATTGCCTGAAAAGTAAGGGGGTCTCCCTCCCCAATGAATACACCTGTGCGGTGTATTATGAAAGGGAGGTCACCAGGTTCCTCACCGGCGCCGCAGCCGCGGCGGGACTCCAAGTCGCCGATCTCTTTCCCGTCCTGGAAGGCGCAGTTCTCCAAGGCCAGAAACTCTATCATTCCTCCAGCGACGGCCATCTCAACAAGGTGGGCAACAGCCTGGTGGCCGCCCACCTGGCCCAAGTCCTGGAAAAGAGCCGCTGATACCGTTTGCGGTATTCCGTTTACCGTTTTTTGTCAGGGGTTTCAGGAAGAGATGGCGAAGACGATCTTATCTATCGTGGTCGATGCGGTCAACGGCTCGGATTCCTGGTAGCGGGAGAGATCCAGGGGCCGAAGGCTGGGAAGGCAATTCCTTAAGTCGTAAGACCTGACGTAGCTTCCCTCCTCTCGATGGCAAATCACCATGTCGCCGTGCCGGATTTTTTCCCGGCTCTGTTTCTCGACAATTAAGATATCCCCGTCCTTATGGAAAGGGATCAGGGAATTGCCTCGAACCCTTAAGGCGTAGCAGCGCAGGCCCGTTTGCTTGGTGATGCCCGGAAGATTGGTAATATCGAAAAATTCGAGATACGAATTCTCCCGCAACTGGAAAGGGCCTCCTGCGGACACTTCCCCCACCACCGGGGCCAAAACCTGGTCTCCGGTAAGCCATTCCACAGATACTCCCAAGCGCTCCGCGAAGTCGACAATTTTTCGCATACCGGTCTTTTTTCCGGTAACGATTTCGGAAAGATAAGGAATGGAGATGCCCAATTTCCGGGCCATATCCTTCTTTTTTAGCCCCCACCGCAGGCGCAGCTCTTCCAGGCGTTTTGCCAGCATCGGTTACTAGATCCTTATGATTTTTATTGTATAGAAAATGATCGCTCTATCTAGAAATTTCCCAGCTATTTCCTAGAGAATTTGAGTTTACCCATTTATATAATTATATAAGATATTTCGTATAGAAATCATTCTATCTATTTCCAAAAGAAAAGCAAGTGGAATCGGTTCGAGCCCGCCTTTCCGGTCATGTACTGCCGTTTTGGACGGCTTTCCTATCACCCAGCCATGGGCCACGCCCAGGGCCGATCCGCTCAATCCGGGATCAGGGCGAACTGATAGGACTGGCTCTCGAATGCCAGTAGCAATTAACTCAGTAACTTCTTGAAATTTCTTTCAAGAAGTCCGATATTATGGTTATGGCTACCGTCGATACTCTGAAAGCCTTTGAGTCCCTCACCGCGGCAGACATGTCGGAGAAGCAGGCCCGGGTCGTAATATCCATTGTCCAGGACCTGCAAGAAGCCAGATAGCAAATGTGGCCACCAAACAGGATCTAGAGATTCTCCGAGCGGATATAGAGGTTCTCCGAGCGGCCACCAAACAGGATCTAGAGATTCTCCGAACGGAGTTGAAAGCTGAGATAAGAACCGAAATCGCAGAAGTAAAAGCTTCACTGATCCGCTGGATGTTCGGCTTCTTTATCGGCCAGAATGCCATCATGGCTGGCTTAATAACCGGCCTCTTTAAACTGCTGAAGTAAAGCTTCTTCTCCCCGAATCCCCAGTTCATCCCGGATTGCCTTGCGGATTGTTTTCTCCAACATCTTTCCTTGCCGCTTGCTCAGTCAAGAGAGCGCTACCTGTTCCCAGGCCAACCCCGGATTCGTCTTTAAACCCCGCCTTGGGAGCCGGAAAAAAGGGCGACCGGGAAAAAACCGCCGGCCGCCCAGGCTTGGTTTTCTTTTAAGGTTTTCATCGTAACTGTCGCTTTATCGGGCTTGGGTCACCAAAACCCCTGCGGCGTCGAAGACCTCGATTTCCACGGTGCGGCCGCCATCCA
>DYJG01000104.1 GCA_020723225.1 Desulfobacca acetoxidans
CCAGGAAGAGGCCCCGGAACTGGTGAATGAAATAATCATTGATTTTTTGACCCGTTCCAGAAACAATTAAGCTATCAGTTTCACATCCCTGCACGCTTTAGGGAAATTTCTACACGGGAGGGTGGTTTAAATACCGTTTTCGGTTTTCGGTTTCCGGTTTTCGGTAAAAAGATAGCCGCTTACCATTTAGTTTATTAAGTTTGTAAGTTGGACTTCTTGCCACGGAAGCCGAATTCGGTATAACCCGCCACAACAAGCATGCGCAAAAACATCATCCCCTTTGCCCGGGCCAAACGCTCCGTTAAGGAAGTAATCGAGAAGTTCTATCAGGACCTGGACGACATCGAAGAGATCGTGGTTATCGCCAAAGACCGGGAGGGCGAATGGATCTTCGCCAATTCGGAGTTGGAAAACGAACTGGAATGGATCGGCAGCCTCTATAAGTTCATCAACAAGGCCATTATGGAGGACGGAGAAGACTTTTAAAAATCGTTTTGCGTTTTTCGTTTTTGAGCAAAAAATTAAAATGGGAGCCAGGCTTTTAACCCGGCTCCCATTTTATCTGCACGGATTGACCGGGTGGGGAATGCACAGCCATTCTCTCTTCACCCGCACCCCCCTTGCCAACATCTCCTGATCGGGTTTCAATCAGAAAGCGGCTATCAGGGTGTTATACCAACTTCACATTCACGTGCTTCACATTCACGTGCAACAAAACAGTATAATCAAAACGGCGTTCATCTGCGTTTATCGGCGGTTAAAATTAACCGCCGATGCACGTAGATAAACGCCGCTCCTCCTAAGGTTTGTTGCTCGAGAAAGCGAACCTGGTATTACGCCCCGACTCGTTTAAGGTTGCCGATCTAGGGTTTTTGAGCGCCCCTTAATGTTGTGATATCCCGGTTCAATTCAACCCCTTTGATGTCTTTCACCTTCAATAGGTAGGCGGCGATGGAATTCCAGAAACCGGAACCCCCGCTGGCAAGAAGACCCAGCGCCCAAATCCCCTGGAATCCCCAGTTTGGGAAAGCAGCATTTATCACGTCTTTGGCCAACCACGCGGTAAATATGCCTGCCCCCACGGCCAAGACCTGAAGAACGACCTTTCTCCACCTCTCTTTGGCGGGATTATCCTCGATCTTATTTGCCAGGAAGGGAATCATACCTTTAATTATCTCCACAAGACGCTCTGATGCCACACTAAGAGCTACAAGAATTGCGACTGCTAATGAAAGATTATCCATGGCAATCTCCTTGAGATTAAAGGTTTGGGTTAAATAATATCAATCCATATGCATGAATAAAAATGTGCAGGTGCAATTCTTATCCGTTGAACTGTTTAGAAAATATTTATTGTAAATAATATAATTATATCTTATACCATAATCAAAGAGGTATCTATGAATTTTATATATATATAATATTATTTGAATGAAGATTGGCTTGATATGCGCGCCCGCAATTAAAAAGGCGAGCACAAGGCTCGCCCAATTTTCACCTGCCCTCTCTCCCCTGTTCAATTAAAAGTCCAGCCCCATCTCCCCCGCCACCGGACCCAGCAGGGCCATGGCCCACTTTTCCGGCCGGAGCATGTCCCGGGCCAGGTCCTGGACCTCTGCGGCGGTGACCTTCAGCAGGCCGTCGATGATTTCCTCCAGGGGAATGTAGTGGCCGAACAGGATCTCGTTTTTGGCCAGGCGCATCATGCGGTGGTCGCAGTCTTCCGCGTGCAGATAAATGGAGCCCCGGAGGTATTCCTTGGCGGCTTTCAGCTCCTCCTCCGAGACCGCTTCCGCCCTTATTTTCCTAAGTTCCTGGTAAGTCGCGTCCAGCAGCCTTTCCAAATTTTTAGGACTCACCCCCGCGGAGACGCCCAACAGCCCGGTGTCGCTGAAAAAGCTCATAAACGCATAGATGTTGTAGGCCAGGCCCAGTTCCTCCCGCACCACCTGGAAGAGGCGGGAACTCATGTTCCCCCCCAGGACCAGTTGCAGGAGGGTGGCCGCATAGCGCTCCTGATCTCCGGCTGCCGGGCCTTTGGCGCCCAGGCAGACGTGCACCTGTTCCAGGTCCCGGGCAGCGCGGTAAATACCCGGATGCACGGCCACCGGGTCCCGGGGCCGGTGGGCCGAGCCGTTATGGAAATCCTGGAACCTGGAGGCGATTAAATCCAGCAGTTCCTGATGGTCGACCCGGCCGGCCGCGGCGATCACCGTCTTTTCCGGCCGGTAGACCCGGTTCCGGTAACCCACGAGCTGCTCCCGGCTGACCCGGGAAATTTGGTCTTCTTCTCCCAAAATAGGACGGCCGAAGGGCGCATCTCCCCAGAACCCCTTGGCGAACAGCACCTGCACCAGATCCTCGGGGTTGTCATCCTGGGCGCAGATCTCCTCCAGAATGACTTGGCGCTCCTTCTCCAGGTCTTCGGGTTGGTACAGGGGATTAAGGACCAGGTCGCCCAACAGGTCCGCCACCCGGGGCAGGTTCTCGGCCAGTACCTTGCCGTGGAAGCAGGTGTTTTCCTTGCTGGTGAACGCGTTTAAGGCGCCGCCCAGTTGGTCGATCTCCCGGGCGATGTCCAGGGCGCTTCTAGTGGGTGTGCCTTTGAAGGCCAGGTGCTCCAGGAAGTGGGAGAGGCCGTTTTCCTCCAGGGCCTCGTCCCTGGAGCCGACGTTGAGCCATACCCCCACCGCCACTGAATGGAAATGGGGGTCTTCTTCGGTGACGATCCGGAGGCCGTTATTCAGGACGCTTTTTTGGTGCACGGCTGGGTCTTCTCTCTCTATCCGACTCCCTGATCTGCATGCCTTCCGGCACCGGCAGCAGCGCCTTGCGGGACAGGCGGATCTTCCCCTGCCGGTCCACGTCCAGGACCTTGACCGTCACTTCGTCCCCTTCCTTCAGGACGTCGGTCACCGTCTGCACCCGGGTGTGTTCCAATTCCGAGATATGGACCAGGCCGTCGGTCCCGGGCAGAATCTCCACGAACGCGCCGAAATCCATGATCTTCTTCACTATCCCCGAATAGACCTTGCCCACCTCGGCTTCCGCGGTGATCTCGTTGATCATGCGGATGGCTTCGTTGGCGGCCTTCTGGTCCGCAGAGGAGATATGGATGCGGCCGTCGTCTTCGATATCGATCTTCACCCCGGTGGCCGCGACGATGCTCTTCACCATTTTGCCGCCGGGTCCGATGACCTCCCGGATCTTGTCGGGGTTGATGGTCAGGACGATGATCTTGGGAGCATGCTCCTTGAGCTCCGGAGAAGGCTCGGCGATGACCTTGTTCATTTCGCCGAGGATGTGCAGCCTGGCCTCCCGGGCCTGGTTCAGGGCCTGGGCCATGACCTCCCTGGTGAGGCCGGTCATCTTGATGTCCATCTGCACCGCGGTGATGCCCATTGCCGTGCCGGCCACCTTGAAGTCCATGTCCCCCAGGTGGTCTTCATCCCCCAGGATGTCCGAAAGCACGGCCACCCGGTCCCCCTCCTTGATGAGGCCCATGGCCACCCCGGCCACCGCGGCCTTAAGGGGCACGCCCGCGTCCATCAGGGCCATGGACCCGCCGCAGATGGTGGCCATGGAGGAGGAGCCGTTGGAGGCCAGGATTTCCGAGACGATGCGGATGGTATAGGGAAACTCCTCCGCGGAGGGCAGCACCTGGGATATGGCCCGTTCCGCCAGAGCGCCGTGGCCGATTTCCCGGCGGCTCGGGCCCCGGAGCATCCGGGCCTCGCCCACCGAATAGGGCGGGAAATTATAGTGCAGCATGAAGGACTTGAAGGTCTCGCCCATCAGGGTCTCGATCTTCTGCTCATCGGACGGCGTGCCCAGGGTGGCCACCGCCAGGGCCTGGGTCTCCCCCCGGGTGAAGATGGCGGAGCCGTGGGTCCGGCTCAACATGCCCACTTCCCCCCAGATGGGGCGGACGTCGCTGAAGCCGCGGCCGTCGATGCGGCGCTGCTCTTTAAGCACCCATTCCCGCACCAGGCGTTTCTTGAAGTCCTGGAAGATGCCCACCACCTCTTTTTTCGGGACTTCCACGGCCTCTCCCAGATCGGCCAGGACGTCGTCCCGCACCTGATCCAGGGCCTGGTAGCGGGCCAGCTTCTCCGGGATGGTCACTGCGGCCAGGAGTCGGTCCTTGGCCAGGGCCGCGATCTGCTTCGGCAGGTCGCCGTAATCCGGCAGTTCGGGAGGCGGCAGCTTTTCTTTGCCGATCTCTTCCCGCATCCGGCTGATCAGGGCCAGGATGGGGTGGAGCTGCTCCTGGGCGAAGAACAGGGCCTCCAGGACCTCTTCTTCCGTAGCCATGCTGGCGCCGCCCTCCACCATCACCAACCCCTGGGGCGCGCCCGCGACGATGAGGTTCAGGGTGCACTCCTTCAATTGGCTGGCGGTGGGATTGACCACCAAGTCTCCTGCCACCTTGGCCACCCGCACCGCGGCCACCGGGCCTTGGAAGGGAATATTGGAAATCTCCAGGGCCGCGGCCGCGCCGTTCAAGGCCACGGTGTCCGGATCGGTCTCCGGGTCTCCGGAGAGCACGGTGGCGATAATCTGGATCTCCCGGTACAGGCCCTTGGGAAACAAGGGCCGCAGCGGCCGGTCGATCAATCGGGAAGTTAGAGTCTCCTTTTCACTGGGGCGGCCGATCTCCCGGCGGAAGAAGCCTCCGGGGACCCGCCCCGCGGCATAGGCCTTTTCCAGGTAATCGCAGGTCAAGGGCAAAAAGTCGATGCCCTCCCGGATATCCTCCGACATGACCGCGGTGACCAGCACGGCGCTCTCTCCGTATCTTACCAATACGGAGCCGCTTGCTTGTTGGGCCAGACGGCCCGTTTCGAAGCTGAGGTCCCGGCCTCCCACTTCTACTTTAAATATTTTTGACATGTGCTTTAAACTGCCTCCTATTTGCGCAGACCGAGTTGTTCGATCAGGGTCCGGTAGCGTTCGATATCCTTGGCTTTCAAAAAGTTCAGGAGCCGCCGGCGTTGTCCCACCAGCTTAATCAGCCCCCGACGGGAGTGGTGATCTTTGGCGTGTGACTTGAAGTGATCCGTCAAATAGTTGATCCTCTCGCTAAGGATGGCCACCTGCACTTCCGGCGAACCGGTATCCGCCTCATGGAGCCGGAAGCGATCAATAATCTCCCGTTTCTGTTCAGTATCTAGGCCCACGACTTCCTCCTTTTTTTAGCTATCAGCCATCAGCTTTCAGCTTTCAGCTAAAAACCGAGTAACTGATTTTATTAGCCTTATTTTTTTAATCCATCCGCTGTGAGTGGCCACCAACCTGCGGCCCGGATGGCAAATTTCTTTCTTTAAGCTGACCGCTGAAAGCTGATCGCTGAAGGCTTTTATGTTCGCCCTACACCGTGCCAAACAGCCGTAATGGGGCCACCACCTGCTGATCCCCCTCGCCCCGGACTTCGGCCACCGCCAGCAATTCGCCACGGGCCAAGACCCGCACCCGTTCTCCCAGCGCCAGATCATCCCCGGGCCAAGGCAGGGGCCGGCCGTATCGCAAAATCTCCTCCTCCTCCGGCCCCACGCTGACGGCCTTAAACCCCGGCAGGCACTCCGCCAGGGGGATGATCCTGGAAGCCAGCTCGTCTTTGGCCAGCTCCCGCACTGCGGCCAAAGGCAGGGCCTCCTCCACCTTAAAAGGCCCCACCGCCAGGCGGCGCAAGGCCGCCAGGTGCGCGCCGCAGCCCAACGCCTTTCCCAGGTCCGCGGCCAGGGTGCGGATATAGGTGCCCGAAGAACAGGTGACCTCCAGGGTCACCAGGGGCAGGGCCACCTCCTGCACCGTCAGCTGATAAATCGTCACCTGCCGGGGTTTGACCTCCACCGTTTCGCCCCGGCGGGCCATTTTGTAAAGGCGCTCCCCGTGATGGCGCAAGGCCGAATACATGGGGGGCACCTGCTCGATCTCCCCCACAAACCGGGCCGCGGCCTCGTAAATCTCCTCCGGTTCGGGAAGCCTGTCACTCCGGGCCGTCACTTCGCCGGTGGGGTCCTGGGTGTCGGTTTCTTCCCCCAACTTCACGGTAGCCCGGTAGGTCTTGGGCTCCGGCATCAGGAAGGGCACCAGCTTGGTGGCTTCGCCGATCAACAGCAACAGCAGCCCGGTGGCAAAAGGGTCCAGCGTCCCCCCATGCCCGGCCTTCCGCGCCTTTAAAGCTTTCTTAACCCGGCGCACCACCTCGAAGGAGCTGGGACCCGCAGGTTTGTCAATGAGCAGAAGGCCGGAGAGCATGTTCAATTCCATTTATCCGTTTTTCAAGTCCCTCCCCGAGATTGACTACGGCTTAATTTGGAATCTTGAAAGATGGTACTTGAATGGTATTTTTGCATCTTTTTGTTAATAATTGCCAGGAGATCATTTGCTATACGCTGGGCTACTATTTGGTTTCCCAATTCATTTGTATGGCAATAATCAATAAAAATAGGTGTATCATTATCTCCAAATATTTTAGAAATATTGTAAAAATTATACTTCTCAAAATCAGAACGCCTTTCATCTATAATAGAAAGGAGATTTTCATAAAACGCTTTGAGCCATTTAAATTGATCATATCTTTCCTGCTCATATGCAGTCAGTTTATCTTTAGTAAAAATAGTGGGGTGCCAATAAAATACCGGAACAAATTTATTATTTTTAATCATATGTACAAGTTTCATGTTTGATAAATAGTTATCTGCAATCTCAGACGCTACTTTATGGTATTCACTTTTTCTTAAGTAATTCTCATCACCTTTGTAGCGTAATCTTTTATATAATCTAAAAAATGGTGACCATTGCAACGTATTTAATGCAAGACGAGGGAAGTTTTCCAGCACTCCAAACTCGTTTTTCCGTTTCATGGCATTCTGCAATGATCCTCCCATACCGCTTTGAAACCCTGCAAAACTGTCGTTGATGCCATCGTAAAACACTACAATGTCGGGAGTGAGGTTTTTCTGAAGCTGGATTAATAATTCAATAGTCTCTTGAAAATTGACATATCCTGTTTCTCCAAAATTTGTGACCCTAACGTTTAACCCATTTTTAGTAAGAATCTCTGCAACTATTGACGGAATCGTATTATCATCTCTCGCTCCAGTCCCCCACAAAGTCGATCCACCGAACATAAAAATATTAATCGTTTTATTATCATTATCTTTATTATTCAATTTATTTACAGTATATCTAATGCCATTCTGATCAATATTAATATATTCACCTTTGAAAGCTTTTCGTCGCCAGCCGGTATACGGCTTCCATTCTAATTGAGATGACGCTTTGAATTCCTTAAAATAGTTCTTTGCCCACATAAAACCTTGTTGTTCGTACCACTCAACCACGTGCTCATCTTTTTGCTCATAACTAACTATTTTCAATAATATGAAGCTTAAACATTCGATAAAAAAGATGAGTACGATAGTCGTTCCGATAATTAAAACAACATGCCTAAAAATAATAGTAAATCTCTTACGATTCTTGTTTTGCTTAATTGTCATGCGGCTCGACTCTGTGGGAGCCATGATTTCTTCCCAAGAAAAATAGTTCCAAAACCTTCAATATCTAAGCCAAACTTTCAGCCTGGAGTTGGCCATCCGCCTGCCCTATTTATTTTAATTATCCGGAGGCCCGGATTTTTCTTTCGCTTCCTGAAACAGCCGTTCCAACTGGGCGGCCCTATCCAGCCCCGTGTCCGGCAGGAAGAACAACTCCGGCATCACTCTCAGCAGATGCTCCCGGGCCAGTTCCTGCTTGATGAAGCCCAGGGCTTTTTTCAGCGCGGCCTTTGCTTCCGCCGGGTCCGCGCCTTCCCGGAGCAGGTAGAAAACCCGGGCCTGCTTCAGATCCGGGGTCATCTCCACCCCGGTGACGGTCAGGTCCT